>JAYTGQ010000802.1:0-10076 GCA_043733345.1 Schlesneria sp. | reverse complement strand
CAAGCGAAGAACGTTGGACATCCGCACCTTCGCTTGCGCGTCAGGCTTCGATTGCCGGTTTGACAACATCTGCCGCTCGCATAAGTACGGCGATCGCCCTCTGAACTCGTCTAGACCGTTTTCTAGCCTGCGTGTCTAATCCCGCCTCGTTTGAGTCCGAAGATTTGAGGTGGCATCTGTGGGCAGTCTTGCGCGTTTGATTCCGTTTGTCTGGCACCTGCGACAGCGATTGATCGCGTCGGCTGGGCTGGCTTCCGTGGCGGCGCTGTTGTCCGTGGTTTCGCTGCTGCTCGTCTATCCCGTCGTGAAGTTGTTGTTGGAAGGCCAAGGGCTGCACGAATTCGTCGCGGTCGAGCGGCAAGCGGCGCAGATCACGATCGCGGCGGAGACGACTCGCCAACTCGAACTCGATGAGCAGACGAAGCAACTCACACGCTATGGCAATGACGCCACGCTGCTTCAAACGCAAGCAGATCGGCGGACGAGTGAGTCCGCCCTCGCTGCGGCTCGTTGGCGCGAATGGCAGAGCGTGTGGATGGCTTCGACGCTGCTGCCGTGGGTGCCGCGAGATGAGTTCGCGTTGTTGTCCGTGGTGATGGGAGCGTTACTGGCCGTCACGGTGGCGAAGTGCTGCACGTCTTACTGGCAGGACGTGTTGGTCGGCTCCATCGTGCAACGGACGATGCAATCGGTGCGGAAGCGGTTGTTTCGCAGCACGCTGAAGCTTGACCAGCAAACGCTCGCGTTGGAGACCACGCCACAATTGCTGTCGCGGTTTACGTTCGACCTGCAACAGGTGACGCTCGGCCTGACATTGTTTGGCAGCATGATGGTGCTGGAACCACTCAAGGCCCTGTTCTGCGTGGTGTGCGCGCTGGGAGTGAACTGGCGTCTGACGGCCCTTTCATTCGTCTGTGCTCCGGTCGCCGTGATTCTCTTTCAAAAGTTCGGTCACGGGTTGAAGCGCGCCAGCGGGCGGCAGATGGAAAGCATGTCGCGCGTCCACCGCGTACTCGATGAAACGCTCAAGTCGTTCCGTTCGGTTCTCGCTTTTCGCAACGAGCGGTTGCACCGCAGGCTGCTTGCGCAGGAGCAGCGCGACTACTTCGACAAGGCTCAGCAGATCGTGAGGATCGACGCACTCGCCAGTCCCTCGGTTGAATTTCTCGCGACGGTCGCGGTCTGTGCGACATCGCTCCCCGGCGCGTATTTGGTTCTTTACCAACAGACATCCCTCTTCGGCATCACGCTGTCCTCGACCCCGATGAAAGCGTCCGACCTCGCGCTGCTGTACACGCTGCTCGCGGGAACTCTCGACCCGGTTCGCAAGTTGGCGACGGTTTATTCGCGCGTGAAGCGCGCGGCCGCCGCGTGCGATCGCGTCTTCGGATGGATGGACCGCTCGTCGCTGCTCACTGTGCCTGAACGGACTGCGCCACTTCCCCGACACAGTGTCGCACTCGAGTTCGACCAAATTACTTTCCGTTACGCCACGGCCATTGATGCCAACGGTGAGACCACCGGCACCGACTTCGCGAGGCCACCGGCACTCGACGATGTTTCCGTGAGCATTCCATTTGGAGCGACCGTCGCGATCGTCGGCGGCAACGGGTCGGGCAAGTCCACGCTGGTGAACTTGCTGCCTCGCTTTTACGACGCGCAGTCGGGAACCGTTCGTCTGGATGGCGTCGATCTGCGCCAAACCGATTTGCGTGAGCTGCGTTCGCAAATCGGAGTCGTCACGCAGGAGACGCTCCTCTTTGACCGGACCATCGCCGAGAACATTGCCTACGGCCGCGCGGGGACTTCGCGAACGGAGATCGAAGCAGCCGCGCGACGTGCCCGCGTGATCGACTTCGCGCGACAACTCCCCGATGGTTTGGAGACTCAAGTCGGTGATCGTGGCCATCGACTTTCGGGAGGCCAGCGCCAGCGAGTCGCACTCGCTCGTGCTTTCATACGTGACCCGGCGGTGCTGATCCTCGACGAAGCCACGTCGGCCGTGGACGCTCACAGCGAACAACTCATCCACGAATCGCTGCGAGAATTCTCCGTCGGTCGCACGACGCTGATCGTCACGCACGCGATGACGACGACGCTGGTCGAACTCGTGTCACATGTGCTGGTGATGGATCACGGTCGAGCCATCGCGTTCGGCCGCCACGCTGACGTGTTGGCGACGTGCCCCGTCTATCAACGCTTGTTCAACGCTCAATCGCACCGTCGCGCAGCGGGATGAGCTGACCGCCCGCCTCGTTTCATCGCGTCTGTTCTCTGTTTCGAGAACCTTGCTTGTCGAAGAAACTCGTTGCAGACATGCGCGAAGTTGTCTCCCTACAATCTTCGCCGTGCCACAGCCACCGTTGGGAACTGCCGAAGCGTTCGCCAAGTCTCGACGAGGTCACTTCACCTTGAGTCCCGAGTTCCCGAAATGACGCACGAAACCGTTGGCCGACCGATGGAGATTCTGCTCGTCGAAGACAGCCTCACCTTTGCGCGACTCGCGATCGGGGCGCTCAAAAATGGGCGAGTGCAACATCGGCTGACGTGGCTCACCGACGGGGCCGAAGCGTGGCAGTTCCTGCAACGCGAAGGGGTCTACTCTCAAGCACCGCGCCCGGACTTGCTGCTGCTCGACCTGATGTTGCCGGGACTCAATGGCACCGAATTACTCGCCCGGCTACGCGCCGACCCTTCGCTGCGGGAACTTCCCGTGATCGTGATGACGGGCGAAGGAGACTCATTCGGCGTGAAAGAACTCCCCGTGGAAGCGTTCCTCACCAAGCCGCTCGCGTTCGACAAATTCATCGAAATTGTGAGACAGCTCTCCGCCTTCTGGCAGGCAGACATGGTTGTCCCCGCGCATGCCGCCCATCTGCCCGTCGTCCAAGACATCGAGTTGGTCTGAAGCGATTGAACTCCTCGCCCGTTCTTTCTCCCCCACTCACTTCTGCCACAACGGGACGACGGGAGCACAGTCCTTGCGACTCGTGGAACAACCATTGGGCATCAATGAGTGATGGCACTTGAACGCTGCGCGGTGCCCCTGACCGCGGCTTGCGACTGCGATGGTCCATTCTTACCATGTCGCCGGTTTACCGAGTCCGGAATCTCCGGTCGGCGGGAGATTGACGCCGCGAGTGGCCTTGTAGGCGATTTTTTTCCGCTCGTAGCCGCCAGCTCCCAACATCCGTTCCACTTCCGCCGTACACTCGCCGTCGTGGCCTGTTCGTGGCTGCGACCCTTCCGTTTTGAAGTCTGCTCGGCGGGTCTGTGCCTGCTGAAATCGTCGTTATCTGAATTTTCCGAGTCATCTGTCGAGAACGGGAATCTGCATGAGCCAGCCCGGCCAATCCAACGAGTCCGTCATTGAAGTCCGCAATCTCACCAAGGTTTATCGCGACTTCTGGGGGCGCCCCAAGGTTCGAGCACTCAATGCTCTGAGTTTGGATATCAAAAAGGGCGAAGTGTTTGGGTTGCTCGGCCCGAACGGGTCCGGCAAGACCACGACTCTCAAGCTGTTGCTCGGTCTGCTCTTCCCAACGGAAGGCGACATCACAATTCTCGGCAAGCCTGCCGCTGATGTGAGCAAGAACGAGCGGATCGGCTACCTCCCCGAAGAGTCGTATCTGTACCGATTCCTGAACGCTCACGAGACGCTCGATTTTTACGGGCGACTCTTCAAGATGCCCGCCAATGTTCGCAAGGAACGGGCTGAGAAGCTGCTCGACTTGGTGAAGCTCGCACCGCAAGCGTGTCGCCGCCAGTTGAAGGAGTACTCGAAGGGGATGACCCGCCGGATTGGTGTCGCGCAGGCACTCATCAACGACCCCGATCTCGTGATGCTCGACGAACCGACCAGCGGCCTCGATCCGCTCGGTAATCGCGACATGAAAGACCTGATTCTCGATCTGAAAAAGCAGGGCAAAACCGTGCTGATGTGCAGCCACCTCCTTGCCGACGTGCAGGACGTGTGCGATCGAATCGCGATTCTGTACGGTGGCGAACTGAAGGTTATGGGTCGTGTCGATGAGTTACTCAAAGCTCAGGACGAGACACAAATCCTCAGTTCCAAGTTGAGTCCCGAAGCGATCAAGGACATCGAAGCGGTCATCAAAAAGCACGGCGCGAAAGTTCTGAAGGTCGATCAACCGACCGCCAACCTCGAAGACCTGTTCCTGAAAACAGTGCAGGAAAGTCGCGAACGCCCCGGCCATCGACTCGTGCAAGAAGGCAAGTCTGCATCGTAAGGCCCCGTCGAAGAACAACTCCGTAGGATGGGCACTCCTGCCCGTCCGCTCTTCCGCACCAAAGCCGGACGGGCAGGAGTGCCTATCCTACAATTCGTTTTCTCCGTCAACGTTTTCGAGGGCTTTCCTCTGCCATGTCATTTGACCCGCAACCACTGTATCTGCTGCCATCCATCTTGTACTGGATGATTGTCGCTGGCGGCTTGGCACTGCTCGTGCTTTCGGTCTCCGCCGTGAGTGTCTTCGTCACCCATCGTGGTGCTGGCGGTAAGCTGTTCTTCCGCGAACTGTCGGGCTGCATCTCCGACGTACTCAGTCTCTCACCCCGCCGAATCGGTGCCTTGGCGAAGCTGACGTTCCTTGAAGCCTATCGCCGCAAAGCCCTTGCGGTGTTTGTCGTGTTCGCGTTGCTGTTCATGTTCGCGGGCTGGTTCATGGGTGACACGAAAGAGATCACCAACGATCAGGTCAAGGTTTACATCAGCTTCGTACTACGAGCCATCAGTTGGCTGGTACTGCCTGTCGTGCTGGTGTTGAGTTGCTTCGGCATCCCGGAAGACATCCGCTTGCGATCGCTGCACACCGTCGTCACGAAGCCTGCTCGCCGACTGGAGATCGTGCTGGGCCGTGTGATCGGCTTCAGCCTGATTGGCACGCTCGTGTTGCTCGTGATGTCGTCCGTGGGCTACGTCTGGATCGTCCGACAGATTCCCAAGACAGCGAAGGACCAAGGGCTGCTTTCCTGTCGCGTCCCGGTGTATGGGTCGCTGACATTTCTGGATCGGTCGGGAGTTCCAGCCGCCAAAGGGATCAATACCGGCGACTTGTGGGAGTTCCGCTCGTACATCGAAGGAGCCACAGCCGCACGGGCCGTTTGGATTTTTAAAAACATTGATGCTTCGGCACTCGATGCAGAAGGCAACCTGCACCTCGAGAACCAGTTCACCGCATTCCGCAGCTACAAGGGTGACATGAAGCGGCAGTTGCTGTTCGACTTCAAGTTCATCAATCCTGAACAGCCGACCGCTCCGAACCAGCCTCTCACATTCACGACCGATGCACGACAGGTCAACGAGTTCCGCGGTGTGACCGACAAGATCAACCGCAAGCTCGGCCGTGTAGGTGACGAGAAGACCTACGATTTGATCGACAACTTCGTGATGAAGGATGGTTCGCTGATCGTCGAAGTCTCGTGCATTGACCGCGAACAGTATCTCGGAATGGCTCGTCCAGACTTGTTCGTTCGCAGACCCGACCAACCGTTCTATGTCGGCTACGCGAAGGCGATCTTGGGTATCGAGCTGCTGCTGATTCTCGTCACGATCATGAGTGTGACCGCGAGTACGTTCCTCAAGGGGCCGATCGCGGCAGTACTCACCTTCTGCCTGTTGATGCTTGGCGGCGAAGACTCGCACAACTTCATGGACGAACTCGTCTCCGGCAAGTTCAAGGGAGGCGGCTTCCTCGAGTCGATCTACCGCATCGTGACTCACATGAACCCGACCACCGATCTGCCAGACAATCCTGCGTTCGGAGGAATGCGATTCTTCGACGCCGGTCTCACCAACTTCCTGTGGCTCTGCAAGCAGGTCATTCCGCGGTTGCAGTTCTTCAACATGTCTGATTACGTCTCGAACGGATTCGATGTCCCTTGGGACGCTTCCGTGGTCCCGAGCATCCTGGTGACGCTGGGCTACTTGGTCCCGTGCGTGCTGCTGGGCTACTTCGCTCTCCGGATTCGTGAACTGGAGTCCAAATGAACAACATGACCACCGCTCAATCCCGCAAGCTGACCTATCTCGGTGGGATCGTGCTGCTGTTAATCCCGATCATCTGGCTGGGCCTGCCGTCCGACGGCAAGGCCGGATCGGGTGGCAAGTTGGCGCAGCTGCGCTCGCAGTATGAGTTGGGCGAAAGCGACCTCGGCGATGTCGATCCGTCCAGTGCGGCGATGAACTTGGTGCTGCTCGGCATGCGTGGCGTCGCGGTCAATCTGCTGTGGGTCGATCTCGACAAGCAGAAGGACATGAAACGCTGGGCTGAAATGCAGGCTGTCACCGAGTCGATCGTCCGGCTGCAACCGCACTTTGAAAAGGTGTGGGAATTCAACGGCTGGAATCTGGCGTTCAACACGTCGGCCGAATGGGATGCCGTTCCTGACCGCTACTATTGGGTCAAGACCGGCGGCAAGTTCCTAAAACGCGGCGTCGAGCGCAACCGGAAATCGACTCACCTGCAATACCACGTGGCCAACGTCCTTCAAAAGAAGATCGGCATCGCGGATGAGTCGAAAGATTACCGTCGGTACTTCCGGCACGACCCGGATCCGAAATTCAACGGTGGTGTCGATCCCGAGTTCAATCCCGACGATCTCGACAGTTATCTCGCGGCGAAGGCGGCTGCGGAGTTGGCCTGTCTCAAAGAAGAGACTCGCCCGCAGCACATCTTGGATCGCAGCCTGTTCCGCTCGATGCCCGCCCGCTGCCAGTTCGACTACGCCATGGTTCTCCAAAAAGACGGCAAGTTTGGCGAAGAGACGCGCGAAGCTTGGCAGCAAGCGCTCAATGACTGGACGCAAAAGTATGGCAAGGAAGTCTTCCGTGTTTCGATCGGCGACGAGCAGTTCGATATCCAGATGGAAATGAATCGCGAAGACATTAAGGCGTTCGTGAAGTCTCCTGACGACGCGGTAAAACTCACCCGTGCCGTCGAGTCCTATCGCCGGATGGTCAACTACTACTACTGGCGCATGCGAGGAAATGCCGAAGCGGATCGCGAGACCTCGGAAGCGCACCGCGATCTGTACGAAGCCAATCAGTTCTACCGCAAGCAGGAATTGGAGAAGGCTCGGGCCTCGGCCCTGTCAGGCCTGACGACGTTTGAGGCGGTCTTGCACAAGAAGGGCTATGAAGAGCTGAAGGACGAGGACACTTTCGTCGAAGAATGCCTGCTGGGAATCATGGTCTGGGAAGATACTCACCGCATCAGCAGCGAACGCGTTCCCGATGAGTTCCCACTGAAGTGGCTGAAACAGGAACGCTTGGGCAATGAAACCACGGTGCAGAACGTCTCCCGTGCCTTCAAGCGACTGTTTCTTGATAACTGACTTGTGTCGTGTGAGAGTTGAGTCGATGTGAATTTCAGCCGTCGCATGGACGCATTGTCCGTGCGGCGGCTTTTTCCGTTAGTGCCCAATTCATAACCAGCCCGACGCGCAAGCGAGGGCTTCGCCGCCATCAATGTCCAGCCCTTCCTTGCGCGTCGGGCTAGTTTGTCGCAGCTCAAAACCGGTTTTGAGCTGCGTCCTCGTGGTCGAACAACTTTGTCTTGAGGGGTTCATCACTCGCCCGACGCGCAAGCGAGGGCTTCACTTTCGACAACGGTTTGCCCTCGCTTGCGCGTCGGGCTCGTTGTTGTACCCGATTGTGGCCACCTCAGAAAACAGTGCAAAGTGAGAAGTGCAAAGTGATCAGTGCAAAGTGCAAAATGAAAGGCACTCTCCTCAGTCGCCAAGCTTGGCGCGATGACCGCCGGACAACACCTCGGGGTGCCGGTTCGTGTTGGCGAGAGTCTTTGCCGCGCTTCCACTTTGCACTTTGCACTGATCACTTCTCACTTTGCACTGAATCCTTCGGACCCCTAAGTTCCGAGCACACGACGCCGAAATATCTGTCACGAACATGCTCTTCACGGACCCGCTCCATGTCCCACCACTACGATCCTGAAGCACCTTACCCGTTGCCTGTCCCGGCTTCGTCTTCGTCGCGACTGGCTGCGGCGTGGGTGATCGGGCTGTCGTGGCTGAATCTCGCTGCGCTGGGTGTGCTGTGTTGGTTGATCTTCTCGGTCTCCGAAAGCTGGTGGGTGAGTGCCGTGCTGACGTATGCGCCGCGTGCGCCGCTCGTCGCTCCGACGCTGGGACTGCTCGCGGCGGCCTGCTTCTGGCATCGGCCGTCGCTGGCTGTGAATGCGGTCTCGCTGATTGTGGTGCTCGGGCCGCTGATGGGACTGTCGCTGCCGGTTTCACGGTTGGCGAGTTCGACCGCTGTTGAAGCGGATCAGTTCGAGTTGAAACTCGTGAGCTGCAACGTCCAAGCGTTCCAACCGAACTTCGCCAAGGTCCTCGACGAGATCGCTGTCATTCAGCCGGATGTCATCGCGCTGCAAGAAGCCTTCCCGCTGTCGCCGCTGTTGGAAGAAACCTATCGCGACTGGCACACGATCAGCCACGACCGCTATTGGGTTGGATCGCGCTGGCCCCTCAAGCGGATCGCCGATTTTGAGATTCCCACCTTCGAGCGCTCGGCCGGACTGGTCGTCGAGATCGAGACGCCACGCGGACCTGTTGTTCTCGCTGATATCCACCAGATGACCGCGCGGCGCGGCTTGATGGAACTGACCAAACGGTCCTTCTTCGATGGTGATGGGACGGGGCGGCTCGAAGAGTCGATCAGCCAGCGAGAAGAAGAGTCGATCCTGATTCGCGAGCAAGTCGAAGCGGTTCGCGGCAACAAGCCGCTGCTGCTGTGCGGCGACTTCAACACGCCGGTTTCGAGCCAGGTGTTTCAACACCACTGGGGCGACTTTCAAAGCGCGTTCGATCTGGCCGGGATCGGTTACGGCTACACCTCGCCCTGCAAAGCGAACCGCTTCTGGCCCGAGAACCTCCCGTGGGCGCGAATCGATCACATTCTCTGTTCGCCCGAGTGGAGTGTCGCCTCCTGCCAGATCGGCAAGTCGGCCGGGTCCGATCACCGCCTGATCGCCGCGACGCTGAGGCTGTCGCTCCCGTCCGCGCTGTCGGATTGAGGTGAGGCGAGCGGCAGAAGTTGTCATACCGGCCATTAAAGCCTGACGCGCCAGCGAAGGTGCGGATGTCAAACGTCCTTCGCTGGCGCGTTTTGAAGTTGCGCTCTTTTGGATTTCGGCCCCAAGGGGGCAGCGCTAAGTTAGCCCAGGGCCAGCGACCAACGGGAGCGCCGCCCTGGGTCCAGACCATTACAGAAAACAAAGCCCTGAAGGGGCGGCCCTCTGCCGTTCCGATGAGTAGTGCCGCCCCTTCAGGGCTTTGTTTTCCATTCCAATCACCTACCCAGGGCGTTGCCCTAGGCTGGCATCACATCGCCCCTTTGGGGCTGAAATCTCCAAAAACGCAACTTCAAAACTTGCGCGTCGGGCTAGTTTTTCGAGGCAAAAACAGGCATTTCAAATGCCCTCAAGTGCCCCGTCAGGTCTTAAATTTGGGGTGGCCAAACTCGTGAGAGTTCAAAGTTTTCTGAAGTCTCACGACTTCAGCTACCCCAAAACTGAGGGCTGACAAGGCGCTATCGCCCGATTGGCTTGGAAATGCAGAGACCGGACGCTATCGCTGGCGGGTTAACAACAGCCTGTTGAAAAACGGCTGTCGGGAGGGCGAGGCTCCTGCCGAGCCGCGAGTAACAAACGACTTTCCTCACGCACATGGCTCGGCGGGAGCCTCGCCCTCCCTTTTTCAACAGGCTGTTAAAGTGAGTGCCATTGAGCTAGTGCCACGACCACGAAATAACCTGCCATTAGATTCGGAGTGCGGCTTGTTGGATTTTTGTGGTGCGGGTGATACGCCGGTGCGGTGGGCAGAACCGCGCTATGGGCTGTGATTGAGTTGGTTTGCCGGTGTCGGTCCAGGTCATGGGGCTGGCCATCGTCGTGTTGAAGTAGCTCACGAAGCGTCCCAGCTTCTCTTCCCAATCCGCCACCGACTTAAAATTGCCACCGCGCAGCACCTTGCGGTTCACAATCCCGAACACAGGCTCGATCTGGCCCGAACACAGGCTCGATCTGGTTCAG
>JAYTGQ010000801.1:0-3778 GCA_043733345.1 Schlesneria sp. | reverse complement strand
TCGCCATCAACCGGATGATGGGACGCGTATCGTCGGCCATGCAATCGCAGAACAATTTCATCGCCAACGCCGCGCACCAGTTGCGCACACCGCTTTCCGGCCTGCGCCTGCAGGCGCAGCTGGGTTTGAACGCCCTCCCGACAGCCGTTTTTCAACAGGCTGCTAGCCCTCGCTCGCGCGTCGGGCTAGTTTTGAAATGCGGGCTAGCCGCTCGGCCTCGCGTCACTCGGCCGTCGGTTCGCCCGCCTGCTTGATCATCTCCCGTGAGCGGCCTTCACTCTTCACGGCTGCGGCTTGCAGGCTGCTGCGATAGGCGCGGAGCGGGCGGAGGAGGATGCGATCGACGACTTGCTTGCGAGTCGCCCATTCTTCGGCAGAGAGATCAACGGACGAAGTCAGTTCGCTCATGGCGGTCAGCGCTTTCTCGACCGCGATCACGCTCCGATCAACATCGGTCAGTTGTTTCCGGGCCGAGAGGACGGGTGTGTTTTGGCGTGACTCCCATCGCGTTCGCAGCAGTTGGACGAGTCCGTTCAGCACATCGAACCGTCGCGCCTCATCGGGGATTGCCTCGGGGTGTCGCACGAGCAGTTCGATCGTGGACGCGACATTGCGTGTTGAGGCTTCTCCCGCCGGCGCGAAGTAGACGACGTGCAGCCGGTGAGTCAGTTCGCCCACCGCATCGACATCCGAGCGTGCCTGCAAGTCGGCGATCTCTTGCCGTGCGAAGTAACTCATCAGCGGATCAAACGGTTCGAGGCACGCTTCCATGGCGGCGATCTGCGCGTCGGTCGGCTTGGCTCGCTGAGCCGCGTCGCCGAACGCTTCAAAGTACGACTTCCGCGCGAGGTCTTCCGGGTGAGTCTGCTTCTCACCCCGCACATGTCGGACCTGCTGCAACGGCGAACGAGGATGATCCTGCAACTGTTGGCGAAGTGCTTTGCGGTACTTCCACCAGTGTTCCTCGGGATACTCGCGCACGAGTTTTTGTTGCGTGGCGACCTCAGACAACCGACGCAGCAATTCGGCGGAGACGCGACTGTCGCCGAGCCAATCGAGGAACCGCGACTTGCGAGAGGTTTTCACTTCCTCCGCGAGCAGGTTCGGATTCGTCTCGCCGACACGATTCCAGTTCGGAGTGGGTGAGGTGCGAATTGCAGTGAGAACCCGCTGCGTCTCTTGCAGCTTCGGTCCCCAACGCATCATGTCGAGCGGAGCGGTTGTGGCGAGCAGGCCGTTCGTGGACGAGTTCAATCCTGTGCGGGACTCATTACAAATTTCACCAAGCGCCGCGTGGTCGTAGGTGGGAAAATTGAGCGGCGTGGACCAATCGAGGCCACTGCGCGCGAGCAGCCTGCGAACGTGAGGCGTCTCCAAGCGCGCGGGCAAGTCGTCGGGAACGAACACGCCCTCCGAGTTGGTGGCCATGAGCAACAAGTCGCCCGCTGCGGTCTCGACCGCGATGACTTCACGAAACGCCTGTCGCAATGTCCGCACGACCAACCGCAACGGCGACGGGCCGTAATCGAGGCATTCAAACCGCTGGCAGAAGATGCCGCGATCGGCCAGTCGGCGCGAGGCCCGTTGGTAGTACTCGGTTGTGAACGACGCGGCTCCCGAGACGATCGACGACGGCGGTGGTGAACTGAGAATGACATCGAACACCGCGTCGTCGGCCATCAGCGACAACTCAGCCGGCGCGGCGATGAGTTTCACACGGTCATCACTCAGCGGATCGACGCCGGTCTCTCGCGAGAGTGGTCCGCGCAGCATCTCGATCAGCCGCGCATCGCCCTCAACACAGACGGCCTCGCGCACCGGGAAGTGCAGGCACGTTGCGAGCGGCACGCCGCCGGACGCTCCCAGCAGCAACACGCGGTTGGGATTGTCGGCCAGGACCAACGGCAACGCGGCCTGCAACACTTCCGGCGCGAACTGCGGATGAACATTTGTATTCACCGAGATCACCGAACGTGGAACGCCGTTCTCGCGCAGATGCAATTCGAGACCGCGCGAACGCCACAACGTGAGCGATCCGTGCGGTCCTTCCAAGCGAGCGACCAGGCGCGTGTCATCCAGTTGCGGCAGTAGTCGCGATTCCCAACCCGACCGATGTGCGACGAAGGCCGGTGTCGAGAAGAGCAGTTTCGAGACACGAGCCGCGTCATCCTGTGATCGCCATGTCGGCAAAGCCAATCCCGCTAGTATCAGGCCGACAAACCCCAGTCGCACCGGCCAGGCAGCAAACCGATCGCGAAGGCGAATTTGCTCAACAACCGCCAGCAACACGAGCGTCCCGCAGCAAATTCGCATCGAAGCCAGTAAGCCCACCGTTTCGATGGCACTACTTGCAAGCAACAGTCCCAGAACGAACGGCAGGCAGAACCGCGCGACCGTCGTTGAGAGCCGCTCACTGCCCGAGTTCTCCTGTCGCGGTGACCGGCTGCGACCGGCCACCAATCCACCGAAGGCCATTCCCAACGGAGCAACTGCCAAAACGAAGAGCAGCGAACGAGCGAACAACAACGCCGCGACCCAAGTCAGCGACGCATTCATCCAGAGTTCGAGTTCAACCAAAACGGGAAACGCACCCCATAGCAGGGCGCTCCACGCCGCCGCCGCCAGCCAAGTCCAGCGGCTGGAGTTGTGGAGGCGATGACTTAACAACATCCCGCAGCCACAGCCGACAACCAATCCCATCCACTCGGCCGTGAGAACTTGAAAACCACCCGGCATCAGTTGCCCGATCAACCGAGTCACAACCGCAAACAGTCCGCCCAACGCGGCGGCAACTAAGACGGGAACCAGCCGCGAGAACAGTGAGCCAACATCCCAAACCGCGACTGTAGGACGGGCACTCTTGCCCGTCCTCACTTCTTCCCTCGAACCGGACGAGCAAACCTGACCATCCACCAACACACGCTGGCTCTGCCGCGATCCACGCCACCAGCAAACCACTGTCACGCAGAGTGCAACCGCAGCCACAAGCCAGACGCCCATCAATGGCACCAGGAACAACGCATTCGCGCCGAGGCCGCAACCAAGTCCCATGCAGGTCGCGAACGCGGCCATCTCTGGAGAACAGCCACGCTGTGCAGAACGATGACAACTCGCATCGACAACACGCGCGAAGCAAACCGCTGCGACGAGCCAGATCGGTGCCGCACAAGCCAGTGCAACGAGGGAACGCACGATGACAGACTCGATGGCCGTGATCGGCAACAGACTGAGGCACGAGGTCAGGCCGAACAGGCACATGGGCTGAAGCATGGCCCAAACACAGGCCGCTCCCGACCAATACGTGGCGGGTGCGTTCTCGCCGAATCGAAGGACACGACTCACGAGCAGGCCCGCGCCGAACATCACGCACGCCGCCGCAATGAACTCCCGCTGCTGGCCCCAAATCAGCAGCCACGGGAATGCGATCGAGATCAGCAGCAGACCGACCAGCGTCCCGCCCACAAATGCCGGAACAGCTCCGCCAACACGAAGGCGATTCCAACTCACAAGTCTGTTCACGACCGGCAATTGCCCAAGCTGCATGGCGTCCCTGCCCTGAAGAATCCGTGTCGCTCTTCCGACCACTCCAGTGGCCCCACGCGACAACTGCGGCAGGTTCTACCGGAAGGCCACAAAACGCAGCAAGGTCGGTTGCGCAGGCAGCGGAAGTCGCGCTGGCTCGCGGAAGTCCGGCTTATACCTCGCGCGGTCAATGATGAGACATCTGAGCGGGGCGGCGTCAGCCCCCCGGTCCTTGGGCGTAAGCCCGCTTTGGAAG
>JAYTGQ010000800.1:0-10094 GCA_043733345.1 Schlesneria sp. | reverse complement strand
CACTTTGGGAAAATATCCTGAGCTAGCCGCCGGTTTCTTAGTTGGAAAAGAACCGGCGGCTAGCGCCGTGCCGCTCACAGAATGTCAAAGTGAGTGCCATGGGGCTGACGCCGCCTGGCTCACTTGTTTCGTATGACTCTGTCTGAGACTCACCCCGAGCTGGGAGGTTCGCGCAGTTGATCCAGCGAGTAAAGCATCGTCTTGAGAACTTTGAAGCTGAGCAGGCCGCACTTCTGGCGGCTGGCTGTGAGCCGGACCTTGAGCAGGTTGAGCATGTCCTGTGCTTGGAAGTCTTTCAGTTCCTCGACCGACTTGCCTTCGACGGCCTCGCACAGAATCGACGCCGCCGCCTGACTGATGGCGCACCCTTTGCCATCGAAATAGGCCGCTTTGACTCGATCCAATTCATCGACGAGTAACTCGACCGTCACTTGGTCGCCGCAGATCGGGTTGCGATCCGAATGCGAACACGTGGGGTGATCGAGATGCCCTTTGTGATAGGGCGACTCAAAGTGGTCCATGATGTGGTCGTCGTAGATTTCGCTCAGCGGCTCGCTCAACGTCTCGGCTCTCCTCATACAGCCGTCATGGCTTGTTGTTCTCAGGCAGTCACAAAAGTGCGGCTGGAGTCGGACACTTTAGGCGACCGGCAAGACTTGTCTGACGCACACCAACCCGAAGTGTGAACGAGGGCGAAGTCGATCAAGGTCCTCGTTCACACTTCGGGTTGGTGTCTACGGGTAAACCATTTGTTGCCGGTCGCCTTACAGAATCTGTGATCGCAATCGTTCCAGCAGCGCGGCTGCCGTACCGATGTCGCGTTTCTGACGTTCGCGGTCGTGAGCGATCTCACGTTCGATGGTCAGGGGGCCGCGATAGCCGAGTTCCTTGAGCGTTTGCAGGTACGCTTCCATCCCCACGTCGCCCTCACCCAGCGCGACCTCGCAACCCCACGACTTGCCTCGTTCGGCGGGAGCGGCCCACTTCGCGTCTTTGCAGTGAACGCTGCGCACCAAGTGGCCCACCTTTTTGAGGGCTTCGATCGGGTTGCCGGTTCCGTACAGGATCATGTTGGCGGGGTCGAAGTTGATGAACAGGTTGGCTCGCCCGACATCGTGAATGAATTCGAGCAGGTGATCGGCCGACTCCTGGCCCGTTTCGAGATGCAGGTTCTGGCCGTTGGCCGCGACGTGATCGAGCAGTCCGCGCGTGGTTTCGATCAGTCCCGTATAGCTGGCTCCGTTTCGATCCGCTGGAACAAATCCAACGTGCAAACCCACCGCACCACAACCCAGCAGCTTGGCGAAGTCGGAGATCTCTTTCATTTCTTGCACGCGTGCCGTGCGAGTCGTTTCGGGGACGAGGCCGACCGTACTGGCTGTCGTGGGGATGTCCGCGTAACTCTCACCCTCGAAACCGCCGAACACGCACGTCACTGTGATTCCCGCCGCCTGGCAGTTCGCAAGAAAGCTGTCAGCGGCCGCCTGCGTGCGAGTCGGCTTGTGCGGCGAATGAACTTGAACAGTGGGGATGCCCAACTCGCACGCGACATCCAAATGGACGCCCAGTCCGGCATCGACCGACGCGAAAACTCCAATTTGCCACGGTTGCATGGTGTCGTTCTCCAAAGCTCAGTAACTCAGAAGCGGGTGGAAAATGAACTGACGATCAGGGATCATAGGCTCCGCTCGAACGACAGGCCAGCGAGCGTTCTCTTGCATCAGATCGATGTTTCCTTTGCCCTCGTGGAGTCATGTTCATCATGCCAAGTGGTCGTGCCGTTGCGACGTTATTGTTGCTGTCCGTTCTCGTTGGAGCCGGTTGTGATTCGTCCTCGACTCAAGTGGCCGCCGTTAAGAAGCCGCCGGAGATTGTGGCTCCCGGTGCAGTGGATGCCGATGCTGCCGAAGAGTTCACCGCGACAGAGTCTGGGCTGAAATACCGCGTTCGCCGCAAGTCGGCAGGAAAGAAACCCGGCCCCAAAAGCGTTGTGACCGTTCACTATCGCGGTTGGCTGGATAACGGAGACATTTTCGATACGTCTTATGGCACCGGGGGGAAGCCCTTAATCTTCGGAGTCGCACGCGTCGTCCCGGGTTGGAGGGAAGGACTGCAACTCATCGGTGAAGGCGCGATGATTGAACTCGAAGTTCCGAGCAAGCTGGGTTACGGAGATGTCGGTCAGCCCCCCGCAATTCCCGGTGGAGCGACTCTGCATTTTATCGTTGAACTGATCCACGTTGGTGAGGACGAGAAACCAGTCGAAGCCACGCACGAAGGCCACGAGCATGGCCCCGGCGAGCATGACAAACCACCGAAAAGCCCCCTGCCCACCAACCCCGCGGATGACAAAGTCCCGGAAGGATTCACGGCCACTTCATCGGGCTTGAAATACAAGATCACCAAGGAATCGACCGGACGCAAACCGAAGGCCACGGACAAGGTGAAAGTTCACTACCGAGGCAAGCTCACCAACGGCACCGTGTTCGATGAGTCGTACAAGCGCGGAGTGCCCGCCGAGTTTCCACTGAACGGAGTCATCGCGGGTTGGACCGAGGGCCTGCAACTGATCGGTGAAGGAGGCGCGATTGAGCTGTGGATTCCCGGCAAACTCGGCTACCCCAACGGCCAGCCGCCGACGATTCCGCCCGGTGCCACGCTGCACTTCACCGTGGAGTTACTCGAAGTGAAGTAACCCCGGTGTTGCAGAGGGCGCGGAACGCGAGCCCACTCACGTCACCTCATGCGTGAGTGGGAATCGCACCGTAAATTGGATCGCTATACCGCGCACGGATGAGGATGGCACCTTTCACACTAACCCGAAGCGTAAGCGAGGACGTGTGCCGCATTCTCGCTTACGCTTCGGGTTAGTGTGAGTGAGAGTCGCCCCGTAAATTGGATCGCTCGTCGTGAAACGAGGCTGGCAATTTGGCTGAGCGTCGTAGCTGTTGAGCGGCGAAGTCACCGGCCGTTGCCCGACGTGACGAAGCTGAACGTGAAGACATCGGTGATGCTCGAAAAGACCGGGGACGCGGAGATGCGGACGTAGCGGCGGTCTCCCGAGACGGCCGCCATCGCGGTCAACGAAACACCTTCACTGATGAGCGACACGACCGGCTGAAAGCCGACGTTGCCGAGGCCACCTGTCCCGCCACCCATTCCTCCGCCGATCTGTCCGCCGGGGTTGTTGCCGAGTTGCGATAGGACCGTTGTCCCCGCCGTGCTGCGTCCAACGGCCTTTTTCGGCGGGGTCTGAGCCGGTGCGGTGGCATCGGTGCGACGGCCCTTCGTCAGAGAGATGCGAACCGTTTGGTCAACTCGTCCCAAGATGACGGTCTGAGTTTCGGTCTGTTCATGGGGCGAGTCCTTGCCGCGCGTGATTGTCAGTTGTGCTCGCTTGCCCACGATGTCGCCCAAGACATGACGCACGCGTAACACGTACTCGCCCGACATTGCTCGCGGACAGACATACTCGTCGTAGCACCGCGCTTGATTCGGTCCCGCACCATCGTGGACGAAAATCCCACCGCTCTTGGTGTACGGCTTCTCTCGCGAACAGATCGTTCCGGTTGGCTCAACCACAAACAGGTCGAGATCGCCCTGTCCGCTCCAATCCAGGCGGATGTGGAGATCGAGTTCCCGCGCGGTTCGCATTCCCTCTTGGAGTTCGAGTGCTTTGGCGATCTGGCCCGCCTTCGTCAGTTGCGGAATGGCATCGGCGGCAGCCTGTTCCGCCTCACGACTGAGCGCCGCACGATCGCTGCCCCACGCATAGGCCCGAACTTCTGGCGCCGCCCACGCGATGGCTTCGGCGTTGCCTGTGCGTCGCGCCAATGCCAGTGCCTGCAAGAACGGTTCGGGGCGATGCGGTTCAAGGTGAGCAGCCTGCCGGTACAGTTCGATCGCCCGCTCGTACCGCTCGAACCTCGTGAGATATGCGGCCAAGACCATCATCGACGTGGCATCGAGTGCGATCACGTCCTGACTCGACAAGAGCACTCGTTCGATCTGCGACTTCGGCCGCCCGGCCGCTTCCATGGCGAGCGCGAGGACTTGGTACATCCACGCCTGCATCCGGGCTTGAATAATGGCCTGTTCGAGGCAGGCGATCACTTCCTCGTACTGCCGGTGAGCGATCAGATCGTCCACGGTTTGGCGGATGGCTTCCGGAGAATCCGTATTCGCGGTGAACCGTTCGCGCCATCGCTTGGCCCGTTCAGTGGGAGTTTCGCGACTCTCCTTCGTCCCCACTTTGGGGCCTGCACAAAGGGTTGCGTGACGCTTGTCGCGACGACTCAAAACAAACGAAGCGGGGGGAACCGCAATCGGCTCCCCCCGCTTCCTCTTCAATTCAACGATGCTCTCATTCGGCTTGAGCCCCTTCACGAACTGGCGGGGGATTACAAGACTCGTTTTTTTTTCATCGCTTCGATAGCGCGGTTGTCCAACTTCGGGCCTTGCTGGCCAGCCTTGCCTTGCATGGCTTTCATTTTGGGAGGCAACTGTTGGGCTGGAACATTCCCGAATCCGCCACCACCACCGCCACCGCCGAATCCACCACCACCGCCCTGTTGACCACCTTGCTGACCACCCTGCTGACCACCCTGCTGACCACCACCACCGAAGGCACCGCCACCCAGTTGGATGATCGGCACGACGAGATCGGCGACAGGGTAGACACGCGTGGACATCTTCTCGTCGGCTTTGAGTAGCGTCGTGATTTTCATCACTTCGTCTTCGATGACATAGGTCAGGGCCAGCGGTTCCAGCATCAGCCGGAGAGCACTTCGCAGCGAGACACCCGACATCTGCAGGTTTATTGGAGAATCGGTGTTGATGCCGTCCGCCGTCAGCGTTTCCTTGTCGAGCCAAATCTCGATGGAGTGCAGGTCTTCGAGGTACTTGATCGCCTCTTCCAGCGGACTATCCGTGAAGGCGACTTCAGTCGTCTCGGTCAGTGCGGTTCGGATTCGCTGCTCGTTGGGACTGTCTTTCTTCAAATCGACCGTGGCCCATTTGCGGCGTCGTTCCGACAGGGACTTCCAAACTTCGGCGGCGGGGAACCGGATCGGTGGCTCATCCGGGAAGGGGACGTGTGACAGTTCGGTTTGATGAAGCGTTTCGAGGAACTGATCGGCGCGTTTGGCTCGCAAGCGATAGGATCGCAATAGTTGTTGAGCGGACTCGGCATTGAACCGGGCTGCGGCCGAAGTGCTTTCGCCGGGACGCAGGTTGATGGCGAAGTCCGCCACTTCCTGAGCTTGACCGTAGGCTTCGTCGCGACCGTGCTTACCTTCGAGCATCAATGCACGCACACGGTCGATCAAGTTTTCCAAACGCTCTTCGTCCAGCATCAACTGCTCGGCGAGCCGCTGCGTCGATTCGAGTTGCGCCCGACGTTCGAGCGATTGAATGCGTTTTTGTTGAGCGACTTCCTTGGCATTTCCCTGCTGCTGAATTTCGCCTTCCAACTGTTTCTGTAAGCGGAGGCGATCTTCGGGAGCGATGTCGATAGCTGATTTGACTGCATCCAGGACTTGCTTCAACTGACCAAGCCCGGCATCGGGATCGACCGAGTTGCGAGCTGCCTCAATGGCACTGCTGACTTGGTTCCGCAACTTCTGGGTCATCACCGCCGTCGCTTGAACTTGGTCATCGACCAAGCTGGCATTGGGATTCGGATCGGACTTGGCATCCAAGTCAGGAGTCGGCGAGTCGGGAACCGTGTCCGCAGGGGCGGCTTCGACCGCGACTTGGCTCACGAGTCGAACACCCAGTCGATTGATGACCTTGTTGAGGGACACGACCTGTTTGTTCGAGGGGTCGATCTGTGCGACCTGCCCGGCGAGATGAGCCGCCTGCCGAACATCACCGCGTTCCAACGCGGCATGACCTTGATCGACGAGTCGAGCGACCCCTTGGGCAAAATCATCCTGAGCTTGATTCATCAACGACAACCCCGCGAGCGAGTTGCTCAGTCCGCCGTCTTGTTCCAAGCGTCGAGCAAAGTCGGGGAGAAACGCGACTGCGGGTTGTTCGAGCGGTGCGGCCAGCTTCCATTCGAGTGACGCCGATTCACCCGCCGCCGTACTGAGAACTACGCGAGCATTGGCGGGCAGAGCCTTGCTCGTCAGATAGATCGTTTCGCGATCGGTGCGCATTGGTAGCGGAATACCGGGGAGCAACGTCGCCGACTCGGGCGTGACGGTCATTTGCGTTGGGAAAAATAC
This sequence comes from Schlesneria sp., assembly GCA_043733345.1. Taxonomy (GTDB): domain Bacteria; phylum Planctomycetota; class Planctomycetia; order Planctomycetales; family Planctomycetaceae; genus Schlesneria. The sequence goes on along the minus strand of JAYTGQ010000800.1, from coordinate 3,864 downwards.
CGGTGACTGCAATGCCGCCGCCAAGGAGCGGCCGTGTTCGAGAGCCAACTCGGCCGGAGACTTTTTCGTTTCCACGGTCGTGTCAAACGTGACCAAGCCACCGGTTTGATGTGCCAGAATTCCGAGCAGGTGCAGGTTGAGCTGTGGTCCCACACCGAAGCTGTTCACGGGAACCTGTCGCTGACGCAGGCTGGTCAGCAACGTCCGCAACTCGGACGCTTCGATCAGGTCGGCGGTACTCATCCCATCGCCGATATAGGTGATGTTGGTCGGTCGGTCGGTTGAGGCCGACTCCAACGCCGTTTCCAGAACAGCACGCAGGTTCGTCGCACCGAGCGGCACTCGCGCTTGGAGTGCATCCAGCCCGGCGCTGACTTCGCTGCTACGCGGAGCGTGAAAACCATCGTCAAGAGCTTCGGCTTGAACATCGACCGCGAACAGTCGGACGCGATCCGATTCTGGGAGCGACTGAAGCAGGGCGTTCAGCACCGCAAACCCTTGCTGGCGGTGGACACCCACTTGGCTGGCCGAAGTGTCAATCAGGATCACATGATCGCGAGCGATTACACCCTGAGGCAACTCGCTCGCCTTCAGCACGACTGCTGAAAACGACTGGCCGCTAACCGCGGTGTGCTTCAGCACTCGGGCTGGAGCGGAGACTTCCGCTCCCAGCAATGTCAGGTCCGCCAGCCCGGCGGCTCCCCAACAAACGGCGGCCAAGGCCGGCATCACAACACAACGCTTTGAGAATAGTTTCAACATGCCGCTTTACCTCGCATCACGATGGGTAGGCGAGAACATTGGTTCAGCGAACGGGTGTCCGCTTGGCCGTTTGGAAATTCGAGTGAGTCGGATGAGCGGGCGGGATTCTATCGTCCGCTCGTCCTCTGCTTGAAGCAAAATCTGCCGCTTGGCCCAGAATTCGACAACCTCTTGCGCCGAGAGCCGGTTGCCTTGGGAACTTCGGACGGCTTTGCACAAAAAATGTAGGGTGGGCACCGCCCACCACAATCGACGGTGGAATGGTGGGCAATGCCTACAGGAAGTAGGCGACCCGATTTTTTGTGCAAAGCCACTTCGGCCCCTCGATCCGAACCAGTCCGCAACTCGCGAAAGAGGTGCAGTCTTTTCAGAAACTCCAAGACTGTCAGTCCATCGGTTCACTCCCGGACGAGACTGATTGCGATTCGAGTGGGACGTTCCAATGCGTGTGACTCCGATCCTCGTCACGACTCGCGCCACCAGCCCCGTCGTCCGACGTTTGTCGCACGCAACCCGCTGGTGATGAATTCTCCGACTCCAACGATCCGGTCAAATTGGGTGTGCATGTGAGATGTTCTTGGCTTATCCGAGGTTTCGGGGAGGTCACTGGTTTTGGCCTCCCTTTCCCACAGAAGCAGTTTTCGTCCGACGAACGCATTCTGAGCGTCTCGGTTTTTAGCCCGGAGGGCGGCAGGTGGTAGCCCACGGCGTGAGCCGTGGGTGAGTCCGACAAAAACGTCTTTAGCCCTGAAGGAGCGACACGGTCGTGGCGTCACTCGTGAATGCCGCGTGAAACGTCGGCCGAATGTGTCGCCCCTCCGGGGCTGGGCCGTTGGTGTGTTCATTTTCCCACGGCTCACGCCGTGGGCTAGAACCTGCCGCCCTCCGGGCTAAGGCAGAAGACTCAACACGCATTCGCCCGATGAACCACAAATCATCTGACAATGAGGGTGTTGTCCAGCCACCTTGAGCGACCTCCCCGAAACATCGGACGAGCCTACTTCTTTTTCTCGGCCTTCGTCTCGCCGATCAGCACGCGGCGTTGGGCGCTGAGCTTCTTGAGTCGTGAGACCGGATAGATTCGCACCACCTTGTTCTGGTACGTCAATCGGCCTTCGGCGTCGTAGCTCAGTTGATTGACATCAATCCAGTCAGCGAGCGACTCATCTTTGATGTTCAGCTTCTTGAGGTCATAGGCGGCCGCATACAGGGCGGCGAATGTTTCGGGATCAACTCCGTGTCCCGACTCCAGGTCTTCCTTGACGTTCAGTCCGCCCACCATGACGGCGAAGGAATTGATCCCCTTTGTCGCGACTTCATAGCGTGATTCGAGCTTCAATTGATCGACGGCCGACTTCAACGCATCGTTCGCGGCCACGATCTTCTTGACGGAATCATCCGAGGGACTGGCGTCTCCATCCTGAGCACGCAAGGCGGCGAAAGGACTCAGGCTTCCCAACAGATAACCGGTCACCAGCAATCCGGTTCCAAGCAGCATTTTCTTGTAGCTCAACATCATCGTGGTCCTCGTTCGGGGCATCGAAGTCGAATACGCGTGGGTCATCCGTCGGAAAAGGTTCTATACCTCACGCGGCCCGCAGTGACACATTTATCACTGCGACACACTAACCCGAAGTGTAAACGAGGATGTGTGTTGCTTTCCTCGCTCACGCTTCGGGTTAGTGTCACTGCGAACCGCGTGAGGCTCTATCGCGCGGTGATGGATGGGTCGAACTCACCGCGTGGGTGGATGCCATTCCGTGGACGCAGACCACGGGAAGTCGCCGCAAGACGGCACTTCCCCGCAGTCACACACGGACGCGGTCGATGTACTCAATCAGTCGATCCAAGTCATTCAAAATGGCGGTCTCATCGCGGTGCGATGTCTTGCACGTATCTTCAAGTTGCCCGGCCAGATCACTGAGTCCGTTGTATCCGTAGCCGCCAGCGGTGCCGCGCAACCGATGAGCCTGCTGCTTCAGGTTCTCGAAATCGCAGATCTTGGCGAACTCCCGCATCGTCGTGCGCAGCGAAGGCAGATCGTCCACGAAAAATGGCAACAGGTCTATGTAGTCTGGGTCGGAACGATGTGAAGAGTAAACAAGTCCGGTGATCGACTTAGCGTCGGTTGTGATCGGCATGGTTTGTCTCGAACTTCAAAAGTGGCGGATACAGCAAGAGGCTGGTGCCTGGACCAAGCGGCCAACACTCTTCCGAGTCACGCTGCGCGATCGCGCGCTGCTTCGGCAGGAAAAGTCGTTGATCGAGACGGGAACGGTCGCATTGCCTGTTCGCCGCCTTCTTCGCGGTTTTGGTGTGCGGCAGGTCCGATGAAATAGCTCACGTACATGATGCCCATGGACCCGGCGAGTGCCACAAGACAGCCCATCAACGCGATCTGGTCGTCACTCGCATTTTGAAAGAGAAACATGACATTCACCTCTTGTGTTTGATCCATTCCAAACGACACGGCGGAAAGACCGAACCAAGTTCGGCTGCATCGTTGCATCCGACGAAGCGGCTTTCCGACAGTCTGCGAAATACGCTGGAGTCTGTTTCGACCGAATCGGACAAGCGGCTTCGTGCTGCCAAGGACTGGTAGGCAAGTTTGCCTCGATCCGACAGCACCGGGCGCATTAGGCAATCCCTGACCTCCGTGCCGACGGGCTGTGCTGACGAAACATTGCCGGTTAGGCGAACCCGGTGAGTTCTCGCGACCTTCGCGCGGGAATTGATGATCGGTCAGACGACCGATTCATTTGTTTTTTCGCCGGGCGCGCAGATTTCCGCACTGTCACCAAGTGATCCCCGCTGCCGGAAAAGCCTGTCACTAGCCCACTTCATCCACGAACGGCCGTCAGAAGACCTCAACAAGAAAATGGGGGACAAGAAGATGAAAGCCAGGTCCAGAGGCTTCCTCTCCTATTTTCTTGTCCACCCTCTTCTTGTTCCTTTCGGTTGCGGCTGAGCCGCGCTGGGTTTTCCGTGGTTCTTCAGGAATCAGGCGGTCTAGCAGCCTGTTGAAAAAGGGAGGGCGAGGCTCCTGCCGAGCCGTGTGCGTGAGGGAAGTCGCTTGTTTCTCGCGGCTCGGCGGGAGCCTCG
>JAYTGQ010000799.1:0-3788 GCA_043733345.1 Schlesneria sp. | reverse complement strand
CGCTAGCCGCCGGTTCTTTGCTTGGAAACACAACTCCATCACACCGGCGGCTAGCGCCTTGCCGCTCAAAGTGAGTGCCATTGGGCGTCAGCCCCCGGTTCTTGGGATCAGTCGCGGTGTCGGTCAACGTGGAACCAGGGGACTCACGTCCCCCGCTCCGAAAGTGAGAAGGAGCCCGAGGGCTGACGCCGTCCCGCCCCAAAAGTCATCGGAATGAGCTGCCACTCGAAAAATGCGGCCTGCATGGTCTCTTTCAGAAAAATTCTTCCCGTTGGCAAGTTCTGCCGAAGTCAGACGGGATCGACACGGAGGAGAACGGGATTCGCGGTCGGCTCGTGGAGAACGACCGGTAGCAGCCTGTTGAACAGCCACCCCACCGGGCTTGCCCCGGTGGAATCAGGTCTTTGCACTACTCGCTTTCACATGTTTTTTGGAAGTAGTGCAAAGACCCGCGAGCCACCGGGGCAAGCCCGGTGGGGTTTTTCAACAAGCAGGCAGTCCCGCCAGCACAGAGGAGGTGCCGCAGTTTAGACATCGCGGTTGATCCACTTTGACAGTGAACCGCCGCTCCTCTTTGAGGCGAAGTCATGCGACAGTCGTCAATCATTCTGCTGTGCGGAAGCACGCTAATCGCCGGCCTAATCTTGGGCGCGAGCTTCGGTACTCCGGCACTCTCGCGAACGGTCCATGCCGATCAGGCCGAGACCTCCACTTCGGAGCGGCTCTATCGGGAACTTGGTCAGGAGGGAACGGCGCTGCAAGAAGGTAGTACCCTGCTGGCCAAAATCGCCGCCGTGACCGCTCCCGCCGTCGTTCACATCCAAAGCGAACGCCGCATCCCCGGCAAAGGGAAGGAAGAGGAGACCGGTTCGGGCGTGATCATGACCAGCTCGAAGGCCAGCGGTTTTTATGTCGTCACGAACGGGCACGTCATCGACAAGACGGCTCTCGAATCGATCTCGATCCATTTGCACGACGGTCGCGTCATCCAGCCCGAGCGTGTCTGGGCCGATCCGCAAACCGATGTCGCCGTGTTGAAGATCAATGTCCCCGACCTGCTCTCTGCGAAGTGGGGTGACAGCCAAAAGTTGAGCATCGGTCACATGGTGCTGGCGATGGGCAGCCCGTTCGGACTGAGTCGTTCAGTGACGCTCGGCATCATCAGCGCGAAAGGTCGCCGTCAGTTGAAGCTTGGGCAGTCGGATGTCCTCAACCAAGACTTCCTGCAAACGGACGCGGCGATCAATCCCGGCAACAGCGGCGGTCCACTGATCGACTTGCAAGGTCGCGTGATCGGCATCAACACGGCGATCGCGTCGTCGAGCGGCGGGAATGAAGGGATCGGCTTCAGCATCCCGAGTCATCTCGCCCAGCGGGTGATGGACCAGTTGCTCGAGTTCGGGATCGTGCATCGCGCGTGGATCGGCGTGAAGTTGGACGAACGTTTCGACTCCAAGGGCGCGGCGAAACTGAAACTGGCTAAGGCGCAGGGTACGCGCGTCAATGAGGTCTTTCCGAACTCACCGGCCGCGCGCGCCGGACTGCAATTCGACGATGTCGTATTGAACTTTGATGGCGTCGATGTGCAGGACCACGACCACCTCATCAATCTCGTCAGCCTGTCACCGATCGCCAAGCGGATCCAAGTCGTCGTCTGGCGCGGTGGTCGCAAGACGATGCTGACGATCATTCTCGCCGACCGCAGCGAGATGCCGCCGACCAGTGACGCACCCGGCCAACCCGAATTCGGCACGCCCGTCCGCACGATGGGTTTGACGGTCACGCCGCTCGATGAAGAACTCGCTAAAGAACTGGGATACCAGCCCGCAACGCGCGGCCTGCTGATCTTGAAGATCGACGCTGACAGTTCGCTCGGCCACCGCTTGGAACCGAACGATGTCCTCGAAGCGGTCGGTCGTACTCCCGTCGCGAGTCTTGACGATTTGGAGCAGGCTCTCGCAGAAACGGCTTCGCGCGAATCGGTCGTCCTGCACGTCCATCGCGCCACCGACGATGAAGCGTCGCGAGAACAACTCGTCGTCTGGCGACGCCCGCAATAAGGGCCGCAAACGAAGGCTGGATGCCTCGTCCATCCCAGCGACATGCAGCCATCTCAGACTTTGAACGGCGTTTGCTGCGACTCAACGACGTTTAGGAGTTGTCGATGAACATACCTCACGAGGGAATGGCACTGCCGTGTGGTTTTTAATTGAGATCGGCGCGGAGGGGTAGGTCCAGGGCTAGCACGCACTCAGGGGCGCTATGGCACGATGGGTGGTTAGCGCGATGCTGATTCAGTTTGTAATAGAGTCGTCCGTATCGGCCGTGTTATATCCGAGTGCAGGGAGGCTGTGTTGTGGACGAGTTGATGTGCGTGACATTGGATCGTGATCGGTTGTTGGAAGTGGGGCGGCATTTTGAGGGATTAAAGGATCCTCGCTCGTCAATCAATCGACATCATCCGCTGGTCGGTGTGATGGTGTTGTCGTTGATGGGGATACTGGCGGGGGCGAGTGGTCCGACGGGATCGTCGAGTGGGCGTTCTTAAATCGAAAGCCACTCTTGATGGTCCTGGACTTGCCGCAAGGAGTGCCTTGTAAAGATGCTTTTCGGCGTGTGCTGTCGGCGCTCAATTCCGGCGTGTTTCAAACCTGTTTCGCGAGTGGGTTGCAGACGATGCAGGCACGTGCGGCGGCGGCCACCGGCGTCACTCAACCCGTCTATGCGGTCGATGGCAAGACGCTGCGCCGGAGTCATGATCGAGCCACAGGGTTGGGTGCGTTGCACTCGGCCAGCCTGTGGGCGGCGGACTTCGGACTGACGCTGGGGCAGGTCGCGACCGACGAGAAATCGAATGCCCTCTTCCACGACAACGGGGCACGGCGATTCCCGAGTGATTGAAGCGGGTCGAGATCAAAGGGGCGATCATCACGATTGACGCGATGGGGACTCAAGCGGCCTTCGCCCAAGACATCGTGGCGGGCGAGGGCGACTGTGTATTGGCTCTCAAAGGGAACCCAGAGAGTCTTTATCAAGCGGTCGTCGCGCACGTCGATCAACACTTGTTAACCGATTTCGCCGACTGCGGTGCCGAACGATTCGTCGTCGCCGAGAAAAGTCACGGTCGTAAAGAACAGCGGATCGTGATTCCAATGCCCGTCCCCAAGACCCTGCCCGGCTTCGGACGGTGGTTGGGACTAAAGACCATCGCCGTCGTGATGCGGATGTCTCAACGCGACGGTAAAGAGTCTTATGCCGCACGCTATTTTATCAGCCGCCTCGCAATGGATGTAAAACGCATCGCGCATGCCGTCCGCAGTCATTGGAGCATCGACAACACCTGCCACTGGTGCCTCGATATTATATCTCGCGTTGTCAGTGATAATGCCTCTGAGCGGGGCGGCGTAAGCCTCCCGGTTATTGGGCGTAAGCCCTCTTTGCAAGAACTGGGGGGCTTATGCGGCCCCGCTCGGAAACCTTTCACATTGTGCCGCGTGAGGTATACCTATCGAGAAGACGAGTCTCGCATCCGAGAAGCCAAACTGCGCGAGAGCTTCGCGTGGCACAATCGCTTCTCATTGTCATTATTAAAGCCTCCTCAGCAGAATCTGTGGGTGGATTCGGGTTTGGGGAGGCGACCGAGGTTGTGGAGTAAAGCGAGTTTGGCCACTTTGGCGGTGCGGAAGCCGTAGGATTTTCTCGTGACCAGTTTCACCTTGTTGTTCAAGCCCTCCACGGCGCCCGACGAAAACTCGCCTTTCGCGCGGAACCCGTTCAGGATCAGTTCC
>JAYTGQ010000798.1:0-1201 GCA_043733345.1 Schlesneria sp. | reverse complement strand
TTTTGGTGCGGGACTGTTCGCGATGGCCCTCGGGGTTGAGGCGGGTGAGGATCAGTTCGCCTTCCTCGTTGAGGATGATCGCGCGGTCGGTGTCGCCGCGTTCTGGATGGTGTCTGGAGTCTCGGTTGTGTGAATCTGACTACCCGATCAGAATGTCGGCGGTTGATCGACTCACCCTGGGAGCAGCACGATGTCAAAGCCGAAGATTGAAGAAAGAGTTGCCGCACTGGAGGTACAGATGCAGCGCGTCCTTGCCCGGTTTCCTCAGCCGGGACCGGACGATTGGAAGAGCGTCGTCGGGATGTGTACCGGTGACGAGGACATGAAACAGATTGACGCGCTCGGGGCGGCTTGGCGCGAAGCGGACCGTCAGCGGGCCAAGCGTCCCGGTAAGCGTGCCGCGAAGTCCAAATCATGATCGTGCTCGACACCGATCACCTGTCGGTTCTCAAGTATCACGATTCGCCCCTGTCGCGGATTCTGGAGCGGAAGCTCGATGCCGCGCGGGAACCGATCTTCACGTCCATCGTCAGCATTGAAGAGCAACTGCGCGGGTGGTTGAGTTTCATCAAGTCGCAGTCAAATGCGACACGCCTCGTGGATGCCTACCATGAGCTGGAAATCGTGCTGCACTTCGCGCATGCATTCCGAGTCATCCCTTTTGACCTGCCCTCTGCCGAAACATTCGCCGCGTTGAAGCGGCAGCGCATCCGGATCGGGACGCAGGACTTGAAGATTGCTGCGATGGTACTGGCGAACGATGCCACGCTGCTCACGCGGAACCTCATCGACTTCTCCAAAGTGCCGGGGCTGAAAGTTCAGAACTGGCTCGAATGAGAATGCGGGGCCTGATTCAACTTGGGTAGCAGCCCCGAAGAAGCCCCCTCACCCTAACCCTCTCCCCCACAAAGCCGGGGGAGAGGGGACAAGAGAAGACGCTTGCTACCCGCTGCCATCGCGCTACCCGCTGTCATCCCGACTTGAACCAGGCCCAATGCGGCTGATTGGCGCGTCCTACTCTGATGATGCCTCAGCGAGTGAAACGCACACCAATTCGGTGTCGCTTCTTGCGAAGACGCGATTTCCGGCGAAGGCGGGATGCGCCCAGGTGGGGCCGATGATTTTGGTGCGGGACTGTTCGCGATGGCCCTCGGGGTTGAGGCGGGTGAGGATCAGTTCGCCTTCCTCGTTGAGGATGATC
>JAYTGQ010000797.1:0-1205 GCA_043733345.1 Schlesneria sp. | reverse complement strand
GCCACCTTGTATGACCCGCACTCGCTGAAAACCTCTGATCCAAGTCGTAGTCGTCGTGAGGCGGATGGAGGGGGTGCAGGGGGAGACTCAAAAATTGTGGGCAACTCGGCGCCAGCTGTGGACGCTGGTGTAGATGGGGCCCGACGGAAATCGGGAGAGGGTCGCCGCAGCCACCTCCGGGGCGACAAGTCCCCGCAATGGAGATTGGCGCCCTCGACCGGTGTTGCAGGCCCGGACGGAATTTTGGGGCAAGGCAGTGGCCTGAGTCCCCGCATTGACAAGGTTGGGCATCAGCACCGGCTCCGAGGCTCTCGACTTCCTCCGTCAAAAAGGAAGGACGCCATGAAGTTTGTCGGAATCGATATCGCCTCCGAGAAGCACTTTGTCGCGGTGGTGGATGAGAACAGTGCAGTCCTCGAGAAGTCTGTCGGCTTCACAGAGGACAGTGACGGATACGAAAAGTTGTTCGAGCTGCTGCAGCCACCCGAGTTGGTGGAGATGGTGGGGATGGAGGCCACTGGCCACTATTGGAAAAACCTCTTCGCTGCGTTGGTGGCGAAAGGATTCCGCGTGGTGCTGCTCAATCCTCTGCGGACCCACCGATTCGCTGGTGAGGACATGCAGCGCACCAAGACGGATGCCCTCGACGCGGTGACCATTGCTCGCTTCGTGGCCCAGAAGCGGCCCACCGAAACAAAGCTCGGCGACACAGCGACCCAGGACCTGAAGGAACTCGTCCGACTCAAAGATCGTCTTGTGCAGGACCTTGGCGACAGAGTTCGGCAACTGCATCGCGTCCTGGACCTGGGCTTCCCCGAATTCACTCGGTACGTGCGCACCCTCGACAGCGCTTTGGCGACGTCGATTCTCAAGGCGTATCCGACTGCCGAGGCTTTCATCGGGGTGCGCCCGCGAGCGCTCTCCAACATGAAATACGACGGTCGCCACTTCGTGGGCCTCGAGCTCGCCAAGCAGCTCATCGCGGCCGCGGCCATCTCGGTCGGCCGTCACCACACCGAGGCGTACCGTGTGCAGGTGAAGTACTTCTGTGAGGACATCGAAGTCTTCCGTGAGCGCATTGCCGCGCTCGACCGAAACATCGCGAGCAAGCTCGACGAGCACGAAGTCGGTAAGTTGCTCACCACCATCGGCGGCATCGGCGTCCCGACCGCTGCGCGGCTCGTCGCGATTCTCGGAGACCCGGC
>JAYTGQ010000796.1:0-3803 GCA_043733345.1 Schlesneria sp. | reverse complement strand
CTCGCGGGTTTTTGCACTACTCGTCGCGCCGCTTCGAGTGAATGAGCAAGTAGTGCAAAAACCTATTTCCACCGGGACAAGCCCGGTGGGGTTCGCTTATTTGGGGGTGAGTTCAGCCGGTCGTTCTGACGCGACGGCATACTACCTTGCGAACGACCGACCACACTCGCGTGTACACGATTTTCCCACGGCCACACCGAAGTCCGGCTTTTCCGAAAGCCGGACTTCTCTTCGCGCAGCGTCATCCCGGATGTGAAGTCCGGCTAACAACGCTGAGCCGGACTTCGGCAACTCGACTTCCACCCGAACAAGCCAGTCGTGGGAGTCAGGACTCAGCGACGATTTTGGCGATGTCGTTGAAGTCGTTCTTGAGGGATCGGTACAGCTTGCCGTACATCGGGTACGACTTGGTGTAGATCCGCTTGGCTTCGGCTTGCGGGTCGGTGCTGCTCGTCACCTTGATGAGTGCAGAGCAGGCTTCGACGACACCCTTGAATCGTCCGGTCCCGGCAGCGGCGAGCAGTGCCGCGCCGAAGGCTGGGCCTTCCTCGGCATTGATCATGCTGACACGCCGGCCATACACGTCGGCCTGCATTTGCCGCCAGAAGTCGCTGCGTGCGCCACCACCCGAGAGACGGATCTCACGGATCGGGATGCGCATTTCGTTGATGACTTCGAGGCAGTCGCGCATGGCATACGTCGCGCCTTCCATGATCGAACGGATGATGGCTGACCGGCCGTGGCGCAGGCTCAGGCCAATGAAGCAGCCGCGTGCATTGGGGTCCGCGTGTGGCGTGCGTTCCCCGGTGAGATACGGCAAAAAGAAGAGGCCCTCACAGCCGGGAGGAGCCTCGGCCGCCTGTTCGGTGATGATGTTGTAGGGATCGGTCTTGATCTTCTTGGCGGCGGCGACTTCGGTCTCGGCCAGTTGATCGCGATACCACTGCAAGCTGCCTCCCGCTGAGAGTACGCAGCCCATGATGTGCCACTTTCCGCGAACGGCATGGCAGAACGTGTGAACGCGCCCGGTCGGGTCGATCTGCACATCGTCACTGTGGGCGAAGACGACTCCACTCGTGCCAAGCGAGGCCGAGATGATGCCGCGTTTGACGATCCCGTTCCCGACGGCACCGGCCGCCTGGTCACTGGCTCCCGCGACAACGGGGACACCTTTCTTCAGGCCGAGCAGTTTCGCCGCCGCCTCCGTCAGCGTGCCGGTCACGTCTTCAGACTCGAAGACTTTGGGGAGCCACGACGGCTTGATTTCGAGCTTCTCCAGCAGTGGCTTGCACCATTGACGGTTCCGCACATCGAGCAGCAGCGTTCCCGAAGCATCGCTGACATCGGTCGCTAACTCACCGGTCAGCTTGAGTCGCACGAAGTCCTTCGGCAACAGGATCTGCGTCGTCTTGGCGTAACTCTTCGGCTCGTTCTTTTGTAGCCAGAGAATCTTCGGCGCAGTGAACCCGGTGAGGGCCGGATTGGCGACCATCTCGATCAACTTCGGACGGCCACCGACACGCGTTTCGATCTCGACACATTCTTCGGCGGTGCGCTGGTCATTCCACAGAATCGCGTGACGGATGACGTTTTGCTGCTTGTCGAGAAACACACTGCCGTGCATCTGACCGCTTAACCCAATCCCCGCCACTTCGTCCGGCTTGATCTTGCCAACCTTGAGCACCTTCTTGACGGTCTCAATGGTCGCGTCCCACCAATCGTCGGGATTTTGCTCTGACCAACCGGGGCGCGGCGACATCAGGGGGTATTCGGCGGTGGCCGAGGCGAGGATGACTCCGTCCTCACGCATGGCAATGGTCTTGGTCCCACTCGTGCCGATATCGATCCCCAGAAATACTGCCATCGTGAGCGATCCCTTGGTGCAGGCGAGAGGTGTGGCGGACGAACCGCGCGGGGCCGAGCTGCAACGAGCTGCAACACTCGAACACCCGGTCAATTGTGGCGGCAGTCTATCAGCGATGAGGTGGACTCGCCACGAACACCGTTGAGCGGCAGCTTCCGCCTCAAGTCGGTACAGATCGGCGGAGTGCCGGTCGTTGAGTCTCGCAACCCGGCAATCCGACCTTGCTGAGCGATGGGACGGCTCCTATAAACCCGCCCGCTCGGCCGGGTGTTTGTATTACTGACGGAGGTGCCAAAACTTTTCGGACGGCTTGGAACGATTCAACGGTGCATGCCAGACATGACCGGTTCTCGCCTTTCCTACGCGACTCCACCGTCGCAATCGACCCCGATCGAGCTTCCGAGGCCGCGGTTCCTGCTTGTCAGAGATCGCGGTCTCGGTCTTTGTTGGCACCCACTTTGTACTACTCACGTTTTGTTTCTTCGCGGCACGCGAAGAAACAAAACGTGAGTAGTACAACAGAGCAGTCGGACAAGTGTCGCGCTGACTCCGTTACTCCCGAGATAGTCCGGATGTTGCATCACGGGCGTAAGCCCAATGGCACTGACTTTACCTCAGTAACCCGCAGCGCGAGCGAGGGAAACAAGGGGAAACGCCTCATGTCATCGCCCTCGCTGACGCTGCGGGTTAGTAAAGTCAGTGCCATTGGGCTGACGCCGCCCGGCTCACCAGTCCTGTCGGAAACGTCAAACGGCGGTTCGAGACGCCGTGCGCAACGAATCGGGCCGGGAAGTCTTGAGTGACGCGGTGCTCGGGCAGTTCAGCTTTCAAAAGCTCGCGATGTCTGACGACTTCGGACGGCACGCGACCGAGATCGCCGAGCATGTGTACTGTCGCCGGATTACGAGTGATGCTTCGACTCCGCCACCGTTTGCCGTGGCGATTCCATCGCCCGCGAGATTCGACGCGGAGGTCCATCCCTCGAAGCTGCAGACCATCCTGCCGTGCGATTCCAGCCAACTCGAAGCGATTCTCGTGAACAAATCGGGAGCCAGCCTGGTTCTCGACGGGCCGCCGGGAACAGGCAAGAGTCAGACAATTGCCAACGTCATTGCCGAATGCTTGGCTGGGTAGACCGGCCCAGGCCGCTTTTGAAGCTGAGGCGTGCCACAGCATTCGTAGCGCTAATGACGGCATCACTGGGACCACTCACTTGAGCAATGCCGTGAACCCCGCTTGCTCAAAGTGTTTGTCTCCGGTCAGTGCTTCCGTGATCCCTTCCCGCTGCATGACGACGAAGGAAATGCAATCGGTCAGCGACCACTCCTTGTCGGAACTTCGCTGGTACAAGTCGATCCCTTCTTGCCAAAGTTGATCCGTGGTGGGAACGATCATCGTGGCGAGACTGGCGCAAAGGTCGGCGAGCATTTGCGGAAACACTGCCCGGCGCGATGCAGGCTTCGACCAACCATCGGCCAACTCCGTCAACACCCAGCGTGTCGTGATGGCGTGTCCGGTGTAGCCCCCGAGTGAAGGTGGTCGCTTTCGCGTGCGCCGGGTCGTTCGGGTTGACCAGAGCGAAGTCGTAGAACGAGTCCGCAAAAACGGTCCTCATCGTTTGGGTGTTCCGTGGATGCAGTGGTCATGCTTGCGCGGCAAAATCCGGCGGCAAATCGGGCATGCAACCGGCGTACTTCAAGAGAAACGTCAGCGTTGGCTGGGCCGCTTCCTCGATCGGCGTGGGATCAATGACGCTGGGAGAAATCAAAGGGGACAGGAGAAATCAAAGGGGGAGAAATCAAAGGGGACAGGTCCATATAACGCCATAAATGGACCTGTCGCGAATGGCACTGTCGTGGCGGGTTGAGCGCGGACGTTGAGCGTGACCGGGCGGCGGGATTTATAAATCTCGGCCGGTTGGGATTGGTCTGGTGGGTTT
>JAYTGQ010000795.1:0-3806 GCA_043733345.1 Schlesneria sp. | reverse complement strand
TGGCGATGGCCTTCGCGGGCGAACCACAGCACGATCAGGCTGTCGAGCAGCATGGCCAGCGGGGCCGTCCGTTCGACCGCGCGGCGCGACCAGCCTTGAGGTTCCTCGAAGCCTAGCAGCCTGTTGAAAAAGGGAGCTCCCGCCGAGCCGTGTGCGTGAGGGAAGTCGCTTGTTTCTCGCGGCTCGGCGGGAGCCTCGCCCTCCCGATCACCGTTTTTCAACAGGCTGCTAACTCCTGAGTGGTAAGCCGGTGTGAGTGGCGTGCGAGAGTGTACCGCTCACTCTGAATCCATTGCAGGGTGGCAGCCCTGTGTTGCCAAGCTGACGGGCTTCCGGTCGCAGCGTGGCGGGGCTACCTTGGCGGAGTCCGTCGGGTCGTGACTCGACGGCGCTGATCCCATTTTGAGAACCTAACGCGGCATCGCCGCCACCAAGGAGGAGAGTGCAAAGTGAGAAGTGCAAAGTGAGAAGTGCAAAGTACGAAATGCAAAGTGCAAGATGGTGAAGAACCGTCCTCTCCGAGATTTTGCACTTTGCACTTCGTACTTTTCACTTTGCACTCCTGCACAACTTCTCTGCCATCCGCACAGAAGTTGTGGACAAAGAACCTGACCGTGACGCAACCAACACGCTGGCGATGGCCCTTGTGGCTGCAAATCCTGATGCCCGTCAGCAGCCTCACGGTGGCGGCGGTTGTCGTGAACGCGCTGTTTGCCGTGGCGTGGACTTCACAGCGGCACGAGCAGGAGGCGCGGAAACGGATCGACCAGATGTCGGCGGTATTGTCCGAGACGAGTTTCCCGCGATCCCTCGCCGTGTTGGAAAAGCTGCACCAACTGACGAACTCACACTTCGTCGTGGTCGGAGGAGCGGCGGGGGCGACACCCGTGACGACGCTCGCGGGAGTCGAGCCTGCTGAGTTGAGTGCGCTCGTGAAGGAATCGACCGGCAACGCGACCACGGCTCCCCGCCGAGTCATTCTTGGCGGACAGACCTATCTGATGCGGATCGCGAAGTCGGAGCGACTGGCTTCGGCCGAGAGGCTCGTCGTGCTGTTGCCCGAGCAGGATCTGGCACGCGAGCGCTGGCAGGCGGTGGTCCCGACGCTGCTGGTCGGAGCGGTCTCGTTGTTGCTCCTCGTACCGCTCACACTGTTGGTGGCTCGTCGATTCGGGAGACGGATCGCCCGCGTCCAGCAACAGGTGGCGGGCGTCGCTCTCTCAAACGAGGAGCCGATTCAAGAAGACTGGCACTACGAGGACGAAATTCACGACCTGGTCAACAGCGTGAACGACCTCGGCTCGCGCCTGCGAGACCTGCAATCCCAGCTCGTACAGACCGAGCGGGCACGATTGCTGGGCCAGTTCGCGGGCGGGATGGCTCACACGATTCGGAACTCGATCGCCGGAGCGCGGCTGGCCGTGCAACTGCACGCGCGGCGTTGCCGCTCGACAACGGGGGACGAGAGTTTGCAGGTCGCTCTGCGCCAGTTGACACTGACCGAACAACAGCTTCGCGGAATGCTGGCCTTGGGACGGCCGAACGACAAGCACCGCGTCGAGGTCAACGTGAATGAGGCCACCGGCGAAGTGTTGGACCTGCTCGGTCCGATGGCCGAGCATGCGCGGGTGACTTTGACGAGCCAACCTGCCGAGACCGCCGTCTCTGTGCTGGCAGACCCCGAGACGCTGCGTGCGGCGCTGCTCAACCTGATCCTCAACGCGATCGAAGCGGCCGGAGCCGACGGTCGCGTTCGTGTGAGTGTCGTCTCGTCGGAGAACGCGATCACCTGGTCGATCGAAGACACCGGCCCCGGTCCACCGCTCGAACTGGCCGCTCAATTGGGGCAGCCCTTCGTCACCGGCAAGCCCGATGGAGTGGGGCTGGGTCTGGCGCTGGTACATCAGGTCGCCGAAGACGGCGGCGGTCGGCTACGATGGTTTCGGCGGGACGATCAGACTTGTTTCGAGTTCACGCTGCCGAGAGTACGGTCGTCGTGTTGAATTGGGGTCGGGCCTGCTTCGTTTAACCGCGTGGGCAACGCCCCGCGCGTCGATGTGGAAACAGGCTCGACCGCAATCCGACGCGCGGGGCGTTGCCCACGCGGTTAAACGAAGCAAATGTCTCACCTGCCGCTGCCGAGGAACACCGCGTCATGAGTCGCATTCTGGTGATCGACGACGAACCGGCAATCGGATGGAGCTTTCGCGAGTTCCTGACCGACGCCGGGCATGACGTGCAACTGGCCAGTTCGGGGCGCGAGGCCCTGAGCCTGTGGACGAAGCAATCGCCCGAGGTTGTTGTCCTTGATGTGCGTCTGCCGGACATCGACGGCCTGACGATTCTGGAACAGTTTCGGCAGAGCGACGCTGCGATTCCCGTCATCGTGATGACGGCCTTCGGAGACCTGCCGACCGCCGTCCGCGCCGTCGAGTTGGGCGCGTTCGAGTACATGACCAAGCCCTTCGATCTGGATCATGCCGCCAGCGTCGTGGCTCGTGCGCTGGAGAGTCGATCTCTCTCGCGGCCGCTCGTGACGACGGCGGCCGAAGTCGGCGAGGCTCAACTGCTGGGAACCTCGCCCCCGATGCAGCAGGTCTACAAACAGATTGCTCTCGCCGTGACATCCGACTCGCCCGTGTTGATCGTCGGCGAAACCGGGGTCGGCAAGGAACTGGCGGCCAGCGCGATTCATCGACACGGCCGCCGCAAGCGAGGTCCGTTCGTTCCCGTTTGCCTGGCCGCCCTGAGTCCGTCGGTGTTGGAGAGCGAACTGTTCGGACACGCGCGGGGAGCCTTCACCGGAGCGGCCGACGAACGAGCGGGACTGATCGAACAGGCCGAAGGCGGGACGCTGTTCCTCGACGAAATCGGCGAGACACCGATGACCATGCAGGTGAAGCTGCTGCGGTTTCTGGAGTCGCGACAGTACAGCCGCGTCGGCTCGAATCAGACCAGGACTGCCGATGTGCGGATCGTCGCGGCAACCCATCGACGGTTGAGCGAACTGATCCGCTCGGGCGAGTTCCGCGAAGACCTGTTCTACCGGCTGCGCGGCATCGAGATCGAGCTGCCCGCGTTGCGCGACCGCTTGTCCGACATGACTCTGCTCGCACAAGCCTTTTGGAAGGAAGCCTGCCCCGAACGAGCCACTCACGATCTGAGCGACGAGTTTCTCACCGCGCTGACATCGCGTCGCTGGCCGGGCAACGTGCGTGAGCTGCGTTCGGCCGTCGCGCAAGCCGCACTGCTCGCGCGTGGCGGACCCTTGCGAGCGCAGCACCTGCCGCCGGAAGTCGATTCGAGTTCGCCATCGCTCCACTCCGCCAACTTGCAGATCGCGATTGAAACCTGGGTCTGCGAACGGCTGGCAAACGGATCGGCCTCCAGTTCCGAAGGGACTTTGTACCGCGACTTTCTGGCCGCCGTTGAGCCTGCACTTTTGAAAGCGGTCCTCGCGGCCTGCGACTCGAATCGAGCCGCCGCGCAGTGTCTCGGCCTGGATCGAACGACGCTCCGAACACGCCTCCGCTCGTATGGCCTCGACGGAACGGATGCGGAGTCTTGAACGAAGGAGCGGGGCCTCCTTCCCGATGAGCCGCAGGGCGCTAGTGCTTCGTCAACGCTAAGTTTAGGGGTTGGTGGTGGGGTGGCCGGGGTTGGAGCGTCTTCGCGAAACCCCGGGGCTTCTCTCGCAAAGCCTCAGTCCAGCCCTTGAACTTACCCACATCTTTGGTTCATTGCGACGAATCCTCTGATGGCGAGGAGGAGTTTGTCGAGGCCGCGCCAGAGGGTGAGCCAGCCGG
>JAYTGQ010000794.1:0-3823 GCA_043733345.1 Schlesneria sp. | reverse complement strand
GCGTCAGCCCCCCGGTTCTTGGGCGTAAGCCCGCTTGGGAAGAACCGGGGGGCTGACGCCGCCCCGCTCGGAAACCTCTCACTTTGTGCCGCGTGAGGTAGATCCGCGTGGGAATCTCGCAGGAGGCCAGGAACGCCTCAAGATCGAGTCGGCCGTTGCTCCGCAGAATCGTTCCATTCGTCAGTCCAGACGCCAGTTGCCGTTTCTCCTTCGGCAACTCCCGCCGATCCTCGAATGATGACGAGTCCAAAGCCGATGAAACCAGAACGTCTCCACCTCTCGCGTGGCGATCCATGTCGCGAACTCACCGCGTCTCATCGAGCCGGACTATGCTCCCGAAATACATCCTGCACGACGCTCACGACAGTCGCGATCTGCGCGACCGGATCCACCTCGTCCTGTCCCGCGCACCACATCTCATCGGCCGACCGATCCAAGTCGAAGTCGTCGATCACGAAGTGCTGCTGACCGGAACCGTCCGCAGCTACTTCCAAAAGCAGATGGCTCAGGAAAGTTTGCGACACGTTCCGGGCATGGGTGTGATTCGCAATCAGCTCGCCGTGATGGCGGATGCGGGGGAGTAGATTTCGCGACGAATCGAAGCCTGACGCGCAAGCGAAGATGCTCGACCATCGAGTCTTCGCTTGCGCGTCAGGCTTCAATCTGCGTCAGGCAACTCATGCCGGTCGCCTTACCGCGTCGGCTCCACCAGCACTGGGGTTTGTTCGGCGAAGACGCGGGCCTTCGCGGTGGCGGACTGTTGCTGGAGGTAGCTGAACAGCTCTTCGGCGGTCAGATGCAAATCACGGTCGATGTCGGCGGCTCCTTGAATGGCTTCGGACAACCACCAGGCGAACAGGCCGTGTTGCTTCTCGGTCCAGACACGGCTTTGCTGGCCCTGCTCGCACGAGACGATGACCTGCGTCGATTGGAATGGTGTCTTCAGTTTGTCGAGCAGAGTCTTACCCGCCAGTTGCTTCTGCGCATCTTTGCCCGTTGCGGCGGGAGTCACATCCAGCACGAGCAGCTTGTCCTTGGAAGAACACTCGTTCAGCTTCTCGGCGAGCCAGTCGAGTGAAACTCCCGTCGCGGGCATGTTGGCGAAATCGAAGTCCTTCGGGGCGAGATAGACTCGGTCGTCGTCGCCCAAATAGGCGTGTCCCATCACGCAGATCAGCACTTGAGTTTGCGGACGGGCACTGGTCAGCGACTCACTCAGTTGGCGTTCCCAGTCGCGTTTCTTGGCGTCGATAACGAGTGCGCCGCGCTGGTCCGAAACCGCGTACCGCGACAGCAGCATCCCCTGCACGAGTCGCGCGTCGTTGAGAGCCGTTGTGATCGGCGAGATCGTCGGGTCGGTGTAGCCTTGCGTGCCGATCACGACCGTCCAGCGATCGGTCTGCGGTGGACGGCGGGCATCGATCGTGGTCGCCTTCAGCTCGCCATCGGATTCCTCGGAGTAGTTCACGCGCACGTTGTCGAACTGCCGCAGATCGAGCAGTGGGACACGTTCCACCGCGAGCGTGATCTCACACGAACGTTCGACGGCGATCTCTTTTCGCTCGCCCGAAGCCAGCGCCATCGTGAGCCGCGCGCCGTCGTCGCTGATTTTTTGAACCGTTCCCTCGAACGACAGGCTGCGTGTCGCGGTGATCTCGGTGATGTCGGTGTCGTGTGTGAGCGACACGCGATCGCCGGGCTTGAGTGACTCGACTGTGACCGGCTGGCCGTTCGCGCCGGGCTGTTGCTGGCTACCGTTTAGCTTCACTTTGCATTGCTTCGCGACGGGGAGCGTCAGCGATCCGGCACTCGCACCCTGACCGATCTGGATCGCGAGTGTCGATTGCTCGGCGTCGAACCGGTTCACGAAACCAATCGTCGTCGTCGTCCGTCGCGCGATCAGTGAGTTCAGCACGCGGCCTTTGGCGGCACCCGGCTCGGTCAGATGCGTGATTTCCAGCCGGTCACCAAGTTGAAGATCTCGCAACTTTGTGTCCTGCCCGTTCAACTTGAGCTTCGCCGCTTCAGGGATGCGCACGGGAAGGTCGTCGCGCGTGTTGCCCTCTTCCATCGCCAGCACGATCCGCGACTCGGACAAGTTCAATGTTTTGAGCGTGCCGCGCGTCGGGACCGGTCGGTCAACGATCACGTTCACCGCCAGATCGGGCTGCTGTTTGTCCACGTCCAGCTCGACGTGATCACCCGGCAGCAGCTCTTTCAGTTGAATGTTGTTCTTCGTGTTCAGCAGGAAGATGCGTTGCTTGCGAGGCACCTTGAACGGTTCGAGCGTCCCCGTTTCGAGGTCTTGTACGACGAACTCATTCTTGTCGGCGACCACTTCGCGGATGAGCCCGTGCGACTTGTGAAGGGTCTGCTTGCCAGCTTTGTCGCCTCCCATGAAGAGCATCGCGGCCGACATGAGGACCGATGCGGCGAGTGCTCCCATCGCGATCAATCGCCGCCGCCGTCCATCGTCGGCGGGTGCTTCTTCCGGCGCGTCGCCTCCCGTTCCGTTGCCGATCAACTTGAGATCAATCTGCAAATCGGACAGAGCTTCGTCGGCCGACTTGTATCTCAGCGCGGGGTCTTTCTGCGTGAGCTTCTGCACGACCTTGGCCACATCGGGCGGAACCCCTTCCAGCACGCGGTCGATCTCGGGCAACTGCCGATCGGGCGCGGCGTGCCACATCATCCACGCGAGTTGCTGATTGCGGCCCTTCGCGTTGAGACCCGGAAAGAGATCGTCGAAGTTCTCGCCGCACATCAAGTCATACGCAGTGAAGCCGAGCGAATAGAGATCGCTCTGCGGACCCACTTCTCCAAAATCATCGGAGACCGTTTCGGGGGCCATGTACTTGGTCGTCCCTTTGAGCAAGCTGCCCTCGGCATTGGCGACGCGGCGGGCGAGTCCGAAGTCGCCGAGCTTCACGCGCCGCCGCGCGTCAATCATCAGGTTCGCGGGCTTGATATCTCCGTGAATGACGCCCTGTGCGTGCAGATACTTCAGCGCCCGCAACGCATGCGCGAGCAACGCCCGCAGCGCCCGGAGATCGACCTGCCGCCCAGCCAACCGCGTCGCGAGGCTGCTCTGCATCAGCTCCATCACGAGCCAGCCCCGCTCGCGCACGATGTCGAAGATCGTGACGATGTTTGGATGTTGGAGCGACGCGAGTAACTGTGCCTCCTGCCAGAACCGGTCGAGGCGACCTTCGTCGGCCAGGAACTCAGAATGAAGCTGCTTGATCGCGACTTCACGCCCCAACTCGACATCCATCGCACGGTAGACCGTCGCGAAACTGCCCGAGCCAATCTTTTCGAGAATTTTGTAACGCGTATCGAGCGACACGATCTGTCCCCGTGGGAGTCATCGAAGTGAGGTGTTCGAGCCGCAGGATGAAGGATTGCGGAAGTGGGTTCAAGGAACCTCATCACGTCGTGGCGAGAGAACATTCAACTGACGCGGTCACGGTGCGGGAATCTCGAACTCAGAACAAGCCGTGCTTGATTGGGCTTGTCTCAGGCCGCTAGAGTCCTGCCCGAGTTCAAAAGCGAAGTGGATTGAGCGAATTGGAACGCAGTCTTATTTCGACTGTGATGTTTCTGCTTCATCCGTGCCCCGGCTTTGCCATCCGTGCGACCTTGAACGCCACGGATTCACGAGGCTCCGGCTCGGTTTGGGGATCAGGCTTGGTAGCACGGATGGCAAGGCCGGGGCACGGATCAGGGGCCAAGTGTCAGTAACCCGAGGTCAGTTGCGGCAGGGGCGATGTTGTGAGTGTCAGTAACCCGAGGTCGGGCGAGTGCCAGTAACCCGAGGTCAGTA
>JAYTGQ010000793.1:0-1213 GCA_043733345.1 Schlesneria sp. | reverse complement strand
GTTCAATGGGTAGGTCATCGAAGTTTGATGTTGGGTTTCGGGCTCATGCGGTGGAGTTGGCGAGGATGTCGCGTCGTCCTCGTTGCCAGATCGCTGATGAGCTCGGGATTTCGGATACTACGCTGTCGAAGTGGATGGCTCAATCAGAGAATGATCGGGCTCCAGATCCTTTGACGATCAGTGACAAGGCTGAGTTAGATCAGTTGCGTGTCGAGAAGCGTGAATGGATCCTGGAGCGGGAGATACTAAAAAAAGCAATGGCCTTCTGGGTGAAGGAATCCCGCGGGTGAGCCTGTACAGGTTCATCGACACGTGGAAGGCCACCTACGGACCGAAAAGGTTGTGCCGAGTCCTCGACGTCCCGGACTCGTCCTATTTCGGCTGGAACGACAGCGGCCGCGACAGCGCAGCTCGACGCGCGGACGCGGAAGCGGTGCTGGTCGCCAAGATACGCGTCTGCCACGAGGCGTCGGACCGCACCTATGGCTCACCGCGGATCCACGCCGATCTTGTCGACGCCGGCGTGCGCGTGTCGCAGCGAAGGGTCGCCGAGCTGATGGCCGTCCACGGGATCCTCGGCCTGACCGGACGGGAGCATTCCACAGTCACGACCAGGCGCGACAGGATCGAGGCACCGTTCCCGGACCTGGTCAAACGCGGGTTCCGGCCGGCGGCCCCGAACACTGTCTGGTACGGCGACATCACCTACATCTGGGTCGGGAACAAGTTCTGGTACCTCGCGACGGTGATCGATGCGTCATCGAAGATGGTCATTGGGTGGAAACTCGCGGATCACATGCGCGCCGAGCTCGTCGTCGACGCGTTGCACGCCGCGATCGATCGGCGCGGCGGGCTGATCCCGGTCGGGGTCATCTTCCATTCCGATCGGGGCAGCCAATACACGGGCCACGACTTCCAGAACGCTTGTGGCGAGTACGGGATTGTGCAGTCGATGGGTCGCCGTGGTGTCTGTTACGACAACGCCGGGGCAGAGTCTTTCTTTGCCACGAACAAGCGTAAGCTAGTCGATAGATATTCTTGGGATTCTGTGGATCAACTCGAGCTTGGGGTGTTCTCTTGGATCGAGGTGTGGTATAATAGGCGGCGTCGTCATTCAACACTTGGCTACCGGACACCGGAACAAGCCGAGACAGAATACAACGACAACAAGCAAGCATCATAGAATCAACACACACTCCCGGAAACGGGGGGA
>JAYTGQ010000792.1:0-10211 GCA_043733345.1 Schlesneria sp. | reverse complement strand
CGATGCCTGAGAGTCCTGTCCCAAGCATTGTCGGGGAGGCTCACACTTTTACGCAGACCCGTTTTCAACACCCTGAAAACTGCAAAAGTCGAACTTAGGGCTGTTTTTGGTGGCGTAGACTCCAGCCAATTTCAAGTAAGTTTGAAAACGGAGCTTGAGCAGCAGACGCCGTGTCTGTAAGTTGTCGCCTGCCCGACTTGCCCTCATTCTGTTTTCTGTTTTTAGACTGTGAATCCACGATGGCACGCACGCCACAAGACGTTACCGACGCCGAACTGTCCATTCTGCAGGTTCTCTGGGAGCAGCCGACTGCGACGGTTCGCGATCTGGTCGGACGACTGTATCCCGAGGCGTCGCTGTCGCTCACCGCGACGGTGCAGAAACTGTTGGAGCGGCTCGAAGCCAAGCAGTGTGTGAAGCGGAACCGCAAAGCGTGGCCGCACCAATTCTCGGCGGCCATTGAACGCGATGAGCTGATCGTCCGGCGGTTGCAGAACACGGCGGACAAGCTGTGTGCGGGCGAGATTCATCCGCTGCTGACCAGTCTCGTGAAAGCGCGCGGGCTGACGGCCGAGGATCGCCGGTCGCTGCGTGGGCTGTTGGACGAGTTGGATCAGGACCAGAAGAAGTAGAAGCGGCCTGAGAGCCGAAGTCGGTGCGTTACGAAGACTCCAGCGAGGGATTCGCCTCAGACCAAAGTAGCCTTCATCGCTCCATGTGAAGATAGCCGAGTCCGTGGAAGGGTCGATTGACGGCTCCGCGTTTTACTCGCGCACGGCTGTCTTCACGCGGAGCGATGAAGGCTACTTTGAAGGTAAGAACGAGAACGTTGACTCAATGAGTCAACATTCAAACTCGAAGAAGTCCACGCATCCTACGGCGAGCGAGCAGAGCCAAAGACAGCAGTTTTGTAAGGGGCCGTTTTCCATGACCGTGCTTCTCAACATCGCCCTGATGAATGCTCTCAGTGTGCTGCCGTTGGCCGGGCTGGCAATATTTGTGAGTCGGATGGCTCGACGCCCCGCGTTGACGCACGCCGTGTGGGTGCTGGTGCTGCTGAAGTTCCTCACGCCGCCGCTGTTCCAGTCGCCGGTCTCGATTGAGGTGCCATCGGACGTGTTGGCCACCAACGTGAGCCACGTTTCGTCCGCGTCCGCCTCCGCCTCGCCGCTTTCATCTCACTCAACGAATGACACAGACATTCCGAAGATCGCGGCTCACGTCACTCCAGCCCCAGCATCTTCGTCGAGCGCACCGCCCAGAGTGATCGCCGCGACGGTGACCTCGAGCGCACCGCCAATTCGTCGCGACGCTCCATCCGCCCTCACGGTTCCTTCGCCAACGGTGTTCGCGTCGTTGGCGCAACGCCTGGATGTAAGGTCGATGTTGCTCGTTGTCTGGTTGACGGGAGTGGCCGTGTGGACGGCGTTGCAACTCGTACGGGCCGTTCGCTTCCAACGGCGGGTGATTCGTGACGCACTGCCGAACGACGAGTTTCAGCTTCAAACGGAACAGCTCGCGGTGGCGATGGGGCTGCGACGCGGGCCGCAGGTGTTGATTGTCGAGGCCACCGTGTCGCCGATGTTGTGGGGCTGTGGATCGCGGGCCAAGTTGCTCTTCCCGTCAGACCTCGCCAAGCGATTGGATGTCGAGGCCCGTGCGACACTGCTCGCTCACGAACTGGCGCACTTCGTTCGAGGTGATCATTGGGTTCGCCTGCTGGAACTGATCGCGACGACGTTGTTCTGGTGGCACCCGGTTGTCTGGTGGGCGCGGCGACAGATCGAAGAGGCGGAAGAAGAGTGTTGCGATGCGTGGGTCGTCAGCCAGTTCCCGCACGCGCCGCGTCAGTACGCTGAGGCACTGCTCGACACGATCGACTATCTGTGCGAACGCCGCCAGCCGTTGCCGCCGGTCGCGTGTGGATTGGGGCAGGCTCATTTCATCCGGCACCGACTGAAGAAGATCATGCACGGTGCGACTCCGAAGGTGCTGTCGCAACAAGCTCGTTATGCGACGCTGTTGGTTGCCGCACTGTTGCTGCCGATGCAACCGTTCGTGTTCGGCTCGGCCAGCGTCTCGAACTTGCGTGGCCCTGCCCGCCTCTCGCCCACTGTCGTTGGTGCCAGTTCGTTCCCATCGCTTAACGAACACGCTGTGACCAGCGAGAACGCAGGCGACTCCGCCGCGTCGATCCCCGCATTTCCAGAGTCCTCCGCATCGAACGAGACTCTCAGTCCCACGTCCTCGTCGCGCATCCGCCCGTTGCGTGGCGAAAAAGTGTGGTCCACAGCCGCTTCACCCGACGGTCGCTTCGTGGTCCGAGCGACCACCGCTCGCCGCGTCGTGCTGACCGATTTGCAGTCCAACACCGAGACCGATCTTTCCAACGAGCGAATCACCGCCGTGGCCTTCGCGCCGGATGGCGATTGGTTTGCGGCGGTCGATCAGGAGGGACGAGTCTCGATTTGGGATTCGTCTCGCGCCGAGTTGCTGCGAACCGTGCGGACTCACACGGAGGCTCTTCGTACCGTCGCGGTCTCACCCAACGGTCGGGCGATCGCGGCGGGTGGTCGTGACGGCAGCGTGCTACTGATCGATGCCGACACCGGCACATCGCTGGCCGACTTGCCGAACTATTCCTCGGCCGTGAATTGCGTGCGCTTCTCAGCGGACGGACGCCAACTGGCGGTGGCCGTTGGCGATTGGAACTCGAACCGTCGTGGTGAGGTCACGTTGGTGAACACCGCGACCGGAATGACCGACGCCACGCTCCCGTGTGTCACGTCGCCAGGAGCACTCACGTTCGCCAGTAACGAAGAGTTGATCGTCGGACTCTGGGGCGGCCGGACTCAACTGTGGAACCTCGTCCATCGACAAGTCGTCGCCACGGCCCTCGCCGACAAGAGCGTCGTCTCGGCTGCCGCGTTCTCACCCGACAACCCGGCTCTGCGGGAAGTGATCTTCATCGCAGAATCGCTCAGCCCGGCCGAGCCGACGGCTGTTGAAGAGTTGTCCCCGCTGTCGATCCTCCGCAGCCTGTTCACAGTCCCGTCAAATTGACGTTCCTCCGACAAACAACCGTCGGTCAACATTGGCGAGAAGACTCCGTGCGCAATACCCTTCGATTATCGGCGCTCATTCTGCTGAGCGGCGTGCTGGCACTGCTGCCAATCACGAAACTTCTCGCTGACGACGCGGCCACGTTGAAAACAGGTAGCGGAGAAGCCGCTAAGCCCGCTGCTGCGACATCGGAAGCGAAGACCGTCTCGCCGCTGCGCAAGCTGATGGACGAGTCGATCTCTTGGACCGAGTTGTTTGCCGACGAGCGGTCGGCGACGCCGATGACCTCGCGAGTGGTCATGCGTTGGGCGAACAACACGCGCGGTTCGGAAGACGGCATGACGGTGTTGCTCCTTTCCGCAGGTCGGCCCGAAGCGGTCTTCTGTGCCTATCCGTGGATGAACAATTTGTTGCACGAATACGACTCGCTGTCGCGCGGCACGCTCCTCGCCAAACGGGACGGGGTCGTGGTTTGGAGTCCCGAGAAGCCCGGTGTGACATTTCACACGCTTCCGAATGCCGATGCTCCGGCGGAGACTCCCGTCGCTCGACTGAGACAGATGAAGGGACTGGCGGCTCAGTTCTCTTCGACGATGCTCGGCTGGAAGTCCGACAAGAGTGACCGCGAGGAATTGCGCATGCTCCCGCAGCCGCTCTATCGCTACGAGAGCACTCGCAAAGACCTGCTCGATGGCGCGATGTTCGGCTTCGTGCAGGGGACCGATCCCGAAACATTGCTGATGCTCGAAGCCTTCAAACAGGGCGACCACTTTGAATGGCAGTTCGCGTTCGCCCGCCGCACGTCGGGTGAATTGGAAGCCCGCAACAAGGACAGGGTCATCTGGCACGCCGACCGATTTCCCGACAACGACAACCCTCGCTCAACCCATCGCTGCCTCAGCCGCCCGCTCGATCCCAACGTCGTCGATTCACTGAAAGAGAAAGGGGCAACCCCGTGAAACGCATCTTCAACGCCTCCACACATCTCCTGTCAGCCTGCGCGTTGACCGCCTGCTTACTGACGACCGCCGCGCGTCCACTGACGGCGGAGGACTCGTCCGACATCAAGGTGCTTCAGGCAGACGCCAACGCGCAGCAGCCGGTTGTAGTACCGAGCAGTTCCACCGGCACTCGCCGCGCATTGATCGTCTGCGGTCTGAGTGGAGATGCGGCCCATCGCAAACTGTTTGTTGAGACCACGACCAAGCTGCACGAGGGGCTTTCCAAACAACTCGGCTTCACACCAGAGAACGTTCAACTTCTGTTCGGCGACGAATCGCAAGACTCGGACATCGAGCCGCTGAAGTCGGCTCCTCGATCAACCCGTGAGGAACTGGAGAAAGCGGTCGTCAAGCTGCGAGAACAGCTTCGTCCGGAAGACGCTCTCTGGGTGATCGTCGTCGGGCACAGTCACTACGACGGCAAGCATTCGTGGCTGAACTTGCCCGGCCCCGACCTGCATCAGATCGACTTCGCCAAGTTGTTCAGCGGCCTCGCGGCGGCGCAACAAGTCTTCGTCATCACGACTCCCACGAGCGGCTACTACATCAAGCCACTGTCCGCGAAGGGCCGCGTCGTCATCACGGCCACGGAAACCGATTGGGAAACGAACGAGACCGAGTTCCCGCACGAGTTCGCCCGCGTTCTCTCGTCGCCTCCTCCGGCGAAAGACTTCGATGTCGATGGCGACGGCGTGATGACACTGTTCGACTTGTACGTCACCGTCGTGCGCAGCCTCGCACAGTCGTACCTCGACCGAGAATTCCTCGCGACCGAACACCCCCTCCTCGACGACAACGGCGACGGCCGTGGTACCGAAGTCCAGATCGACTTCCTCACAGTCGAGCAGGGTGGCCGGGCCAAACCGAAGAAATCGAACGCCCCGGCCAAGCTCACCACCAGTGATGGCGGATTGGCCAAAACCATCGCGTTGCCATGAGCGAAGACGGAACACTGAAGAGAACGCGGAAGTCCGGCTTAGCTTTGTTAGCCGGACTTCTTTTTGAAACGACGCACTCCACAGAGAAGTCCGGCTTTCAGAAAAGCCGGACTTCCGTCGTCGTCGAGGCATCGGGCAGGGCTGGCAGTGCCGTGATGCGGCTGGTAGTAAAGAGCGTCGTGGGCTGGAATGCCACGAATGACCGCCTCCACTTTCCTGAGACCGCTCCCGCATCATGCCTCAGTTTCGCTTGGCCGTGGCCACACGGTGTTTTCGTCAGTCGCTTCCCGAATCCCTTCAAACGGCTTCCGAACTGCATGTGCAGGGCGTTCAGTTCGATGTTGGCAACGAAGTCACTTCGTCGGGGTTAACCGAATCGGGAAGGCGGCAATTCCTGCATCGGATGGGCGAACTCAACCTGTCTGTGGCGGGAGCCGTTTTCCCAATGACACATCCGTTGACCGACGGTCGGGAACTCGATCGCCGTGTCACAGCGCTCCGAGACGCGATGACGTTTGCGTACGCGATCAAGGCTCCGACGCTCTGCTGTCGCGTGGGACGCATCCCCGAAAACCGCGATTCCAAAGAGCGGCAACTGCTCGTCGAAGTTCTGAACGACCTCGCCCGCCACGGCAATCATGTCGGAACGGTGCTGTGCCTCACGCCGACGGATGACTCGGCGGAAGAACTCGCGGCGCTCGTCGGTGAAATCAAGACCGGCCCGCTCGGCATCGACTTCGATCCGGCTCACTTCGCCATGACCGGCCGCTCGTCCACCGAGGCACTCCGCACGCTGCACGCGGTGGTGTCGCACGTTCAACTCCGCGATGGCCTTCGCGATTTCAGCGGTGGTAGCCAAGAGGCTGCTGTCGGACACGGCACGATCGACTGGCCGGAAGTCTTCGCCTTACTAAGTGAGATGGACTATCGCGGTTGGGTCACGGCCGTGCGAACTCAGGGAGACGACCGGCCCGGCGATGTCACGCGGGCCGTGAAGTTCCTGCGCGAATTGCTGCCTGGCGTTTGATTCATTGGCTGGAGTTCCGCAGTTGGAGTTCCGCCTTCAGGCAGTGCTTCTTTCCCGAGTCTGAACAAAGACCGGCTGAAGCCGGAACTCCAACGAAGCCGCACAACGGGACCATTGCATCTTGAACGCTGCCGACTCCAACACCGAAACCGTCCCCGTCTTGACCGTCAGCGCACTGACGTTCGTTCTGAAGGAAGTTGTCGAGACTTCGTTCCCGCACGTCTGGGTCAGCGGTGAAATCTCGAACTTCACGCGCGCCGGTTCGGGTCACTGCTACTTCACGCTGAAGGATGACTCAGCACAGTTGAAGGCGGTGATGTGGCGCGGCACCGCGCAGCGATTGCGGTTCGATTTGAAGGACGGCTTGCAGGTGATCGCCGCCGGACGCATCGAGGTCTACGAAGCACGCGGCGTCTACCAGATCGTGGTCGATCAGCTTCAACCCAAGGGGATCGGGCCGCTCGAACTGGCGTTCCGGCAGCTCCAGCAGAAGCTTGCACAGGAAGGTCTGTTCGATCCCGCTCGCAAACGCCCGCTGCCACGGTTTCCGCGCCGCATCGCACTCATCACGAGTCCCACCGGGGCGGCCGTGCAGGACATGACGCAGGTCATCACGCGGCGCTGGCCCAAGGCGCACATCGTCATCGTTCCGGTGGTCGTGCAGGGACCGCAGGCCGCTCCGCAGATCGCGGCCGCGCTGCGGAAAGTTCACCTGATCCCCGAGGTCGATGTCTGCATCTGCGGTCGTGGTGGCGGAAGCCTCGAAGACTTGTGGGCCTTCAACGAAGAGGTCGTCGCGCGAGCGATTCACGCCTGCAAGATTCCGGTCATCAGCGCGGTCGGGCACGAGATCGACGTGACGATCGCGGACCTCGTCGCCGACAAACGGGCACTCACGCCGAGCGAAGCGGGTGAGCTTGTGGTGCCGCTCGAAAGCGAAGTCCGCGCGGAACTGAAGCAGTTTCACCAGCGACTCAAATCGTCATTGAAGCGGCAGGCGCAGCAGGCCCGCTTGAGATTGGATGCGATTGCCAACCGACGCTGCTTCGCCCGTCCGCTCGATCGCGTTCGCGACCTGTCGCTCAAGCTGGATGAACTCGACGCGCGCATGAAGCGCGGCGTGAAACAGTCCATCACCACTTCTCGCCAAAAGTTGGAAACGCTCGCGGCGTCACTGAGTGCCCTCAGCCCGTTGGCGGTGCTGGAGCGAGGCTACTCGCTCACGAAGACGCTCGCAGGCGGAGACCTTGTGAGAAACGCGGGCCAACTTCGCCAAGGCGACCGCATCTCGACGCTGCTCGCGCGAGGGAGCGTTGTCAGCGAAGTGGTGTCGGTGGAGTTGGATGACGATTGAGAACGCGTGCCAGACGCCGATTCGCTTGGCGCTGTCGGGGCGCATTTCAAAACTTGATTTGACCTCGAAGAACTAGCCCGACGCGCAAGCGAGGGCTGGATATTCGATGGCGGTGAAGCCCTCGCTTGCGCGTCGGGCTAGTTCTTTATGCGATCGAGAGTCGTTCGCATGGGCTTCATTTCCCGTGACCGTTCACTCAAGCCAGTCTCCAACGTTTGCGCAGAAGCCATTCGCCGGTGAGCAGCGTGACCAGCAGTGACAACACTTCCCAGCGGTTCCAGAGTGGGATTGGATCTTCAGTTTGGAGTGGGACGGGCGTGCCGCGCGGGATTTCCGAGGGGAGCAACTCGACATCTTCCAGCGTGTAGAAGCGGCCGTGAGACTGCTTCGCGGCGAGCTGCAAGTCGTTCTTGTCCATGCCGCGCCGTTGCAGTTCGCGCTGCGGTGCCTCGACGCGAAAGTCGGTCGCTGGTGGTGCCTCTTTGAAGGCGGGCTGAGTGATCGAGGCGTGATACGTTCCCTCGGCCAGTCGCGCAAGTTGAGCCTCGAACAGCGTCGGTGCTTCGCGCAGTCGAGTTAGTTTGACCGACTGACGGCCCTCGCCTTTGCGGTCGAGTACCACAGTCACACCGCTCGTGTCCGTCGGGAGAAACTTCTCATCGACGAAGCGGACTCGCACCGTGACCGGTTGCCCTCGCTGATAAACCAGTTGATCGACGCTCAGTTCGGCCGTGCGATCCTTGCCAATCAAGCGGCCTCGACTGAGATAACGAACGGCCTGAAT
Source organism: Schlesneria sp. (assembly GCA_043733345.1). Lineage (GTDB taxonomy): Bacteria > Planctomycetota > Planctomycetia > Planctomycetales > Planctomycetaceae > Schlesneria. The sequence goes on along the minus strand of JAYTGQ010000792.1, from coordinate 2,044 downwards.
CCAGTAGCGGCCGTAGTGCAGGTCGCCCGTGCGGAATCGCCACCGCCACGTTTCGTCGGTGGCGTGGAACAGCACCTTGCCACCGCCGACTTGCTGCATCGAGATCACCGGCAGGCGACCGTTCGCTCCCGACTTGAGCGGATGTTCGGCGAACACGCGGACCCCAGGCTTGATCTTCGGAATCTCGACCAGCCAGAAGAGATTCGGCAGCCCATTCCAAATTCGCAGACTGTCGGCTTCCGTGTCACCGAGTCGAAACAGACTGTTCCCCTTCTGGCCTTCGATCGTCAGCACCGGATGAAAACTGTCAGACGCTGGAACCTCAGTAGCGGGTGGCTTCACATCAGCGACGCTGAACGGCAGCAGCACTTCCAGCGGCGTCGCACCAAACGCGAGCGGGTTCGATTGCGGCCCCGCGATGAAAACCACGCTGCCGCCTTTCTCACGCACAAAGTCGCGCACGCTTTCCATCACGGCGGGACCGAGTAGCGTCGGGGAGACATCTCCCAGAACGAGCACATCGAACCGCGCGAGGTCTTCGCGTTTGACCGGGAAGTGCTGAATGGCCGTTCGGTCCTCCTGCGCGTATTCGAGGTCGGCGTCCTGAAGCAGCGTGCTCAATTCGATCGACTTGTCTCGTTCGAGCAGTTGCTTCAAGTAACGGAACTCGTAGCGCGGCAGACCGTCCGCGAGCAGCACGCGAATCTTTTCTTCGCGCACGCTGACGTGTCGCGTTTCGAGGTTGTTCAGCTTGTTGGTTTCATCACTCAACGGGACGACTTCGAGGGCGAAGTCGAACTCACCCGCCGTCGGCGATGAGTACGATAGCTCGACCTTGGCGGTCTGTCCGTCGGCGGGGGCCGTGATTTCTTGCGAGGTCAGTGGCGTCGAGTTCCCTTCTTGGCGGAGCCTCAAGGTCAGCTTGCGACCGGCGTAACCAAAGCTCTTCACTTTCGCCGCGAATAACATCGGGTCGCCGACGAACGCGACTTCATCGACGAGCGTGTCGAACAGTTGCACGTCCTTCGCCGCGTCGTCGCTCCCCAAGCCAACGACGTGAAGTTGAATCCCCTTGCGGCGCACGGCATCGGCGATCGTCGAGAGCTTGTCGGCGTCCGAGACACTGGCCACTCCATCGGTGAAGAGGATCAGTGCGGCAGGCGGCGTCCCGCGAAGGTCGCTCAAAACCTTCTTCACGGCGGGAGCGGGGCGTGTCTGATCTCCATCAGCACGCAGGGCCAGGATCTCTGCGAGAACGGCATCAAGCGGCGGTTCCGCTCCGGCAGGCAACACCGTTGAAGAGGGTTGTTCAGCGAGATCGGTTTGCTCCAACGGTGAAGCGGTGTCAGCAAACCGATAGAGCCGCACTTGATGCTCGCGTTCCAGCTCGGTCAGAAACTGTCCGCCGTTACGGGTCAGAACTTCTTGAGCCAGCGCGAGGCGATGCCCGTCGCGGCCCGGTGTCTGCGCGAGGCCACTCGCCATGCGAGCCGACTGCGAACCGGACGGGTATTGATCTCGTAACGACATGCTTGCCGAGTTGTCGATCATGACCGCGATACTCGGCAAGCCGGTTCGTTCGACGGTCAAACTGAGTTCCGTCAGCATCGCCACGACGAGTGCGAAGACCGCCAACCGCAGCACGACCAACACGCCACGCTGTCGGCCGCTCAAGCTCGCGCCATCCCGCAGATAGACCCACACCACGAGGACCAACAATCCAACAGAACCGATGGCCATCAGCCACGCGGGGCCGGGGACTCGCCAATCCAAACGCCACGCGGTCCCCTCACCGGGAACGGGAGCCTTCAACTGGAGATACCAAGCCAGAAATTGTTGCAGTCGAAGCATCGTGCCAGGTGCCTTGCTCGTCTGTTGATCAAGTAGGACAGGCACTCTTGCCCGTCGCAATTTTGCGGACGAAGACGGGCAGGAGTGCCCGCCCTAGCAGCCCGTTGAAAAACGTAGGATGGACGCCCTCGTCCGTCCGTTTTCAACTCGAAATCACTCGGACGAGGGCGTCCAAGTTACGTTCTTCAACAGG
>JAYTGQ010000791.1:0-1218 GCA_043733345.1 Schlesneria sp. | reverse complement strand
GCTTTGCCGCCACCGTGCGAGACCCCGCTGCGCCGACGAAGGAATCGATCCTGCACGTCTACCCGCGCAACCAACGGCTCGGTCGCGCGATCCGCACTGCTCGGTATCGACTCGTCGAATACGACGCACCCCAGTCCAGTGGTGCTTGGCGATGGCCCTGCCGCAAGCGTAGCGGCTCTGGCATGCAGGTCGAACGCCGAGTAGATTGCCAGCCCGTTGCGAGTGGCTCCTTATCAACGCAGCCATGTCTGCACTTCAATAATCCGTGTCCCGTGTTGATCGACTCTGCTTCAAGGAGATCTTGCCGTGTCTGCTTCCCCTCCCGTGGTGCCGCTAGCCGCTCAAAAGAGTGAGTCGTCGTCCAAACCGATCATCTTGATCTCGTACCCGAAGATCGTGCTGCTCTACCCGGCATTTATCGCGGCGATCCTCGCCGGGATATTGACGATGGTACTGGGTGAGACCAGTCAGCATGCTCAAACGATCGGCGTGCTCTTTCTGGGAATTCTCACAGCCAACCTCGTCGTGCTGGCCTTCGACTTCCCGCGCACGACTTCGCTGAATCTGTTCTTCGTCGGCGTGGTCCTCGTGTTGGGAACGCTGCTCGGGTCGATCTATTTCCCCGATCTGCTACCGAGCGTAACGAGTGTCTTGCGACGCATTGACCCGCGTGCAAATGCGACATTCTACTTCTGCTTCGTCGCCATGTTGGCCGTGATTTACGTGGCGGTCCTCATCAACGTCCGCTTCGATTACTGGGAGGTCCGCCAGAACGAACTGCTCCACCATCACGGCTTCCTGAGCAGCGTCGAACGTTATCCGGCCCCCAACGTGCGGATCAGCAAAGAAATCACGGACGTGTTCGAGTACATGTTGCTCAAGAGCGGCCGCCTCATCATTCATCCGAGCAATGAGCCGCACACGTATGTGCTCGACAATGTGCTGAACATCAACGTGAAAGAATCCGCGATCACGAAGATGCTCGGTTCACTGCAGGTCTCGGTTCGCGACGACAGGGCGGTGTGATCGTGCGACGGAGAGGATGATTCGAGTGTGGCTGGAAGCGGTGAAACGCCGCCCCCAGCAAGTTTTCGGTTCATCCGACGTTTGGAAGGGATTGTTGACGTGACCGACAAAAGTCGTGGGGCAGGTTTGTAACCTGCCCGAAATGCCGTGAATCACGGGCAGGTTACAAACCTACCCCACTGCAAACCGAAC
>JAYTGQ010000790.1:0-3839 GCA_043733345.1 Schlesneria sp. | reverse complement strand
GGAGCGGCGGGACTACTGTAGTCCCGCCGCTCCGCCGACGGGACGGCCGACTCAACATCGCGGAGTTATTCTTGGACAGGTTCTTACTAGCGAAGACGCTAACGAGGCTGCGCCTCTGACAAGTCACATCCTTCGTTCCCTTCGTTCGCTGCTGTTCAGATTCCATTTGAACAGCAGCGAACGAAGGAGGAGAATGACAGGTTCCGGGTCGGCGACAACTTGACTCATGAGCCAAGTTTCAGAGTTGAAGAGATCCAACGAGGCTGCGCCTCAGACCAACATGCAACAAAAATCTGGAACGCTGATCCGCGCTATACCGCGCACGGATGAGGATGGCACATTTCACACTAACCCGAAGCGTAAGCGAGGACGTGTGTTGCATCCTCGCTTACGCTTCGGGTTAGTATCAGCGTCAGCCGCTTGCGGTATAATGGCACGAGGACTTTGGTTTGATTAGTGAAGATCAGTGTCGATCAGTGTTCCCCCCTTCCGCAGACATGTGCCTGCCCAAAGTGGCACCGCTGATACACATTCCATTGCGAATGCTGCCCAAGCGTCCGCTGGTCTCGATCATTGTGCCCAGCTACAAACAAGGAAAGTATATTCGAGCCACGATCGACTCGATCCTCACGCAGGATTACCGCCCGCTGCAAATCGTGGTGGTCGATGGAGGGTCGCCGGACGAGACCGTTGCGGTCCTGGAGTCCTATCAGGGGGTCACTGAGCTGGAATGGACCTCGGAGCGAGATCGCGGCGTCGTCGAAGCGGTCAACAAGGGCTTTGCGCGAGTTCGCGGCGAGATCGTGGCGATTCAAAGTTCGGACGACTGCTACCTGCCCGGCGCGATTCGCACGATCGTCGATGAGTTTCAACGCGATCCGACACTCGGGCTGCTCTACGGCGACACCGTGAAAGTCGATGCCAGCGGGAATGAAATTGCCCGTCACCGCATCGGTTCGTACTCACTGCTGAATCTGTTTCGCATCCGCACCTGGATTCCGCAGCCGTCCGCATTCTTTCGTCGTGAATTGCTAGACGTGTTGGGCGGATGGGATGAACGGATTCCTTACGCACCGGACACCGACCTCTGGATTCGAATGGCCTTTCGAACCGCGGTCAAGAAAATCGACGTTCATCTCTCCCAGCGGCGGCTGCATGGTGAACAACGCGATACACAGGGGGCGAAGATCGTTCGGGATTACGCGCGGATGATCGATCAGTCTCCGGACATCGCCGTGGCCGGGCGTGACGTGCAGCGCGCCGCGCAGGCTGGCAAGCATTTGATGCGCGTCCGCTACAACCCGTACGGCAGTGACTGGTACGCGGCGTGGAGCCTGCTTCGCGCGGGAGTTTGCGATCACGCGTGCCTCAATTTCAGTGGAATTGGCACGTATCTGGTCTGGTTGCCGACACGCCGCCTGCTCTCGCGGATCAAGCGCCTGTTCGTGCTCAAAAGGCAATTTCAAAAGTAACCCGCAGCGTGAGCGAGGGCGGTTCCACACTGGATTTCTCGAAGCCCTCGCTCACGCTGCGGGTTACTTTCCTGTTTTTGAAACCGCCTCAAACCAAACACCCCGAGACAAGGTTGGCTTGATGGATTTGAGAACAAGGCTCCGCCAACTGATGGGCGTGGCCGTGCTGGACTGGCCGCACTTCCAGAAGGTTCTGTGGAAACCGACTTCAGCGGGGCAGACGACGGCCCTTGGCTGGGTTGCGCTCCACAATCGAATCGAGCAGATATCGGCGAATCCGCACGGACCGGGCGTTCGCTGCGACTGGCAATGGGGCAGTGAACTGCATGCCTGCACGGTCTGGCCGGCCCTCGGACGCCAACTCATGCGGAGGGCACTGAACGATTGGCCTATCGAGTTTGCTGACATTCCTCCGCGATCATCCGGACCCCGAGTTTCCTTCATCTTCGCGCACGGTGGGCGAAGCCGCCTGCCGCATCTCCAGCGAACGATACGGTCAGTGTTCGCACAACAAGAAGTCGAGATTGAGTGCGTGGTCGTCGATCAATCGCCGGTCCCTCTGATCGGAGAGTTGCCAGCGCAGGTGGTGTACCGGCATCTTTCCAAAGAGGGTGTCCCATCAGGCTGGCACAAATCATGGGCCTACAATGTCGGTGCCCGATTGGCGAGTGGCGAGATTCTGGTATTTCAAGATGGCGACATTTGCGTCCCGCAGCGTTACGGCGCTGAAGTCGCCCGTACCATTTTGAAAGAGGGCTACGACGCGGCATCGCTGCAACGGTTCTTGTTTTACCTCGATCCACAAGCGACCCGACAGATGGATGTCATCGACCATCCCAACCTTCGACAGAACCCCGAACGGGTGTTTCAGAATTGGAAAGGCGGCACGATCGCCGTGCGGCGGGATGCCTTTTTCTCGCTCGGTGGCTTCGATGAGGGCTTTGTGGACTGGGGGGGGGAGGACGACGAGTTCTTTGATCGCTGCAGCGCCGTCCGCCACTGCCGGTTTGGCTTCCTGCCATTCGTCCACCTGTGGCATCGTCCCCAACCGGATCGCAAGGTGTCCGACAATCCCAACATTTCTCAGATCATGCCTTGGCGGATGCAGCTCCCCGTGGGTGATCGCATCGCCGAACTGACGGCTCGAAAGTTTGGCAATCCGCAGCACCCGGATCCGGCCGCCAGCTACAAGTCCAGCATCGCTCATTAAACCTCACACGGTCATGAGTGAGATGTTTTCGTTTATACCTCGCGCGGCCAGAAGTGAGACATTTTTGGTGAGCCATTGGGCGTCAGCCCCCGGACTCTTCGTCGCCAGAGTCCGGGGGCTGACGCCCAATGGCACTCACTTTGGGATGTAGCTGAAGTCGTCAGACTTCAGACGATCGTCAATGCCGGCTGAATTATTACGAATTCAGCTACGTCGCACTGAACGTCCATTTGAAATTCCCTCAAAGTGAGTGCCATTGGGCTGACGCCGCCCCGCTCACCAAGAGATGTTTCCAAAAGTTCTCGACCTGACGAACACGAACGTCGTAGGCGAGTACCAACCCGAAAATTTCTGCATGGGGTGCAGACGCTGCAACGCGTCAACCTGACCGGCACGCACTGCACCGCCCCCGCCGCCCTCAAAGCGGCGCTCCCCAAATGCAAAGTCATGGGGCCGTGATGGGCAAACGCTCGGGGTCACTCTTCCGTTTGATAGATGCGGAGGAAGCGGTAATAGACTTCGAGGCTCATCGTGCTGAGGGCGGTTGAGTAGAGGCGGCCACCGATTCTGGCCCACTTGCCTTTGGGATCCCAACTCCCCGCGTGAGGCCCGCTGGTCCGTTGCAGGCCGACGAGCGTGTCGCGCAGGGACGAGTTCCATTCCTCCCACGGTTCGCCGTCGTGTTGGAACATCGCCAGCGTGCCGTAGTACCAGTAGTACTCGTCGTACACGGCCAGTCGCGGCAGGTTCAGTCTGAGATAGCTCACGGCTTCCTGCGAGGCGGCATCGCTCTGGCGGACGTTGAACATCTGACGACAGAAAAGGGCTTCGGCGGTCATGGCGGGCGTGGCCTTTTCGTTCAGCTTGTAGCCCGCCAAGCCGCCGCGACTGCCGAGTGAGCGGGCTTGCAGGAACTTGGTCATGCCGCGACGAGTCTCTTCGGGAACGGTGACACCCGAGTTGACGGCACTCTTCAGGGCCATCAGTTGCCAGCCGAACATGCTCATGTCGGACTCACCGCCGCGACCGTAGCGCCAGCCACCGTCATCGTTCTGCATGGCGGCGATTAGTTTAACACCGCCTCGCACCGCCTCGCGCAGTTCGGGGAAGGCGTTCGGGTCGCTCTGCATTCCGTAGGCTTCGCCCAGCGCGAAGGC
>JAYTGQ010000789.1:0-10245 GCA_043733345.1 Schlesneria sp. | reverse complement strand
GGCACTCGCATCCGTCACAACGCTTGGCGCTGCCACTCTCTGGTGGCGATTCGTAGCTGTCAGAGTCGTGGCCGCTCTGTCACTTTGCACTTGGCACTTCTCACTTGGCACTGAACCCTCCCGCTCAATCCGTCACAGTCGAAGTAATACAGAGGGCGGCATCGACCCGCCGAAGCGGATCGGGGTCGCGTCTTAAGAGGCGGAGGTCTGCTGCTTCAGATCTCCCCACAATGTTGCTCCCGATGGCGAAATACGCTCCTGCTTTCAGACTGTCAGCACCCAGCCGTATGATGATGAGCATGGATCAACTGGTCGACTTTTCGTTTGTGAAGGGAAACACATTGCCTCTTTTCGGCTCACACCTGTCCATCGCGGGTGGCATGTACAAGGCGGTCGAAGCCGCTGCGGCACTCGGCATGGATACCGTTCAGATTTTCACGCACTCCCCGTCGCAGTGGGCAGTCAAGCCCGTCAATCCCATTGAGAAAGCAGGCTCTCCATCGGGTACGTTCTTGACCAAGAACAACAACCAGTGGAAGGGGAAACCGCTGGCCGACGACGATGTGCGGCTGTTTCGCGAGGCTATCGAGCGAACCGGCATCCGACGGTCGTGTGCTCACAACAGTTACCTCATCAACGTGGCCAGCCCTGACGATGTCCTGTGGCAGAAGTCGATCGACGCGCTGGTCGATGAGTTGCAACGGGCCGAGGCATTGGGACTCGATGGCGTTGTGATGCACCCCGGTGCGTTCGTCGGTTCCTCCGAAGAGGCCGGTCAACGGCGGATCGTCACGGCGCTGGATGAGGTTCACACACGCACGGTTGGTCTGAAATGTCAGCTCTGGCTCGAAACGACTGCCGGTCAGGGGACGTGTCTCGGTCATCGCTTCGAGCAGATCGGCTTTGTGTTGCGTGAAGTCCGCGATTCCGAGCGACTCGGTGTCTGTGTCGATTCGTGCCACATCGTTGCCGCCGGGTATCCACTGCAAACGCCCGAGGAGTACGCCGCGACGATGGCCGAGTTCGACCAGGCCATCGGCGTAAAACGTGTTCGCGCGTGGCACCTCAACGACAGCAAGAAGCCGCTCGGCAGCCGCGTTGATCGACATGAACACATCGGCGAAGGGTTTCTTGGTTTGGAGCCGTTCCGACACATCGTCAACGACCCGCGCTTCGCCGACATCCCGATGTACCTGGAAACGGAGAAGGGCGAACGCGACGGCGAACAACTCGACGCGATCAATCTCCGGACGTTGAAAAGTTTGCTGGAGAAGCCGTAGCACACATGGCTCGGCTGTGTTCTTCAACGCGAACCGCAAAGTGTCCCGGACGCCCAGAGCGTCCGGGACACTGGCACCGATAAATCCGACCGAGTCGCAAGCGCGAGCTTCACTGCCATCGAATGTCCAGCCCTCGCTTGCGCATCGGGCTAGTGGTCCAACTCCACGAGCTTCCCGTCGTGTTGGGCAGAGGTGAGGCAGGCGTCCATGACTTGTTGGGTCTTCAGGGCGATGTCTGACCACACGGTGTCGGGTTTTCCGGAGAGGGCGAGCTGCGAGAAGTTGCGGAAGAGGTTCGTTTCCTGCGCGTTCGGGGCACCGTTGCCGTACTCGGAGATTGAGACTCGGCGGGTGTGATCTTCCATCGCGAAGTCGCAACCGCGCGGAGCGAACCGGGCGTTGGTCACGTCGAACGAGACTTCACTGCCGAAGAACGGGCAGACGAAATCGGGGACGCGGATGAAGCCCTTCGAGCCACTCAAGATCGCCCATTGTTGGTTCTCGTTCAGGAACGAGCAGTAGAAGCTGGCAGAGACATCGCCATCGAAAAACAGTTCGCCAGAGAACTCGGTCGGGACGGGCGAACCACTGTCGGCGCGACGGACTTGGGACAAGAGGCGACCGCTGACTTTGGTCGGCATCTGATAGTTCATCGCCCACAGTGTGAAGCGGATGTTGTACCAACCGAGATCGCCGACACAGCCCGCCGGCTCCAGCTCGCCACTCGCGCGGATGTTCCCTTTCACGAATTCGTCGGACCCGGCAAAGCTGAACGACGAACTGATGCGCCGCAATTGGCCGACGCTTTGTCCGTCATTCAACGCGGTTCGCAAGGCGTTCAGCCGCTGGCTGTGCATGAACATCACGCCGTCCATCAACTGCACGTTGTGCCGGGCGCAAGCGGCGGACATCTCGCGGACATCGGTCGCTGAAATTCCGACCGGCTTCTCGGCGAGAACATGTTTGCCCGCTGCCGCTGCACGCAACACCCATTCTTTGCGGAGTCCGGTGGGGAGCGGAATATAGACCGCGTCGATGTCGGTTCGTGCGAGGAGTTCCTCGTAACTGCCGAGTGCGGTGGGAACCTGCTGGAACGGTGAGTGAGACTGGCAGTCATTGATGAATTTCTGAGCCTTCTCGACGTTGCGGCTGGCCACAGCGACGACGATCGCGTTGCCCGAGTTCTTGATGGCCAGCCAATTCTTCCGGGCGATGTCAGCGGTCGAGAGAATGCCCCAGCGGCAGACAGTGTTGTTCATGGGATTCGGTGCTTCTTGAGAGAGAGGACGAATGAACGTGGTTTGAAAGTGACCTTGGCGAACAGAGGATTGAGTCATCGCGAGCGTCCGACAACTCCGCCGCGCCAAGGTAGTCTTGATACTTCGCGACCGGAAGTCTCTCGCGGAGTGAGCCGGGATCAGGGCCATGAAGCGGCTTTGCACAAAAAATGTAGGGTGGGCACCGCCCACCACAATCGACGGTGGAATGGTGGGCAATGCCCACCCTACAGGAAGTAGGCGCCCCGCTTTTTGTGCAAAGCCCCATGAAGCCGCCAAAACTTCAGCCTCTTCATCGCCGTTTAAGGTTAGGCCGATACCATCCCGCCGCTGTCGCGATTCTCGGGCGGCAAAGTCTATGCAGAATCACATCACTCTCGTCGAGGAGTCCTACGATGCAGGTCGTTTCAGGAGCCAATTCTCGGCGCAGTTTCGACGCGACATCCGAGCGTTTCAGATCGCCGTTTTCTACTTCCACGTCTCGTCCGCTGGGAGCGTCTTCTCAACGCGAAGCGATCAAGGAATCGACCATGCGAGTTCTGGTGATTGAGGATGAACCCGATGTGAACCATGTCGTGGCTTCGTTCCTGCGCGAAGAAGGTTACTCGGTGGACACGGCCAAAGATGGCGAAGAGGGCCTCTACAAGGCCACCGCTTGGAACTACGACGCCGTGTTGCTCGACGTGATGCTCCCCAAGCTCGACGGTTGGAAGGTGCTGACCGAGTTGCGTCGCACGAAGAAAACTCCTGTACTCATGCTCACCGCGCGTGATGCCGTGCCGGATCGCGTGCGGGGACTGAACGGGGGCGCGGACGATTACCTTGTCAAGCCGTTCGAGTTGTCCGAGTTGGGGGCGCGAGTGAAGGCGTTGATTCGCCGCGCGGCCGGGCAACCGCAACCGATCATTAAACTGGGCAATGTTGAGATCAACACCACGACGCGAACTGTCACCCTCGACGGGGCGGTCGCGCCGCTCACGGCCAAGGAATACGCGCTGCTCGAATTCCTGACGCTGCACCGTGGCGAGTTGGTGACTCGAATGGCCATCTACGATCACCTGTTCGACGAGACCGACGACACGCTGTCGAACTTGCTCGACGTGTACGTTTCCAATCTGCGACGAAAGCTGCGTCACGATTTGATCGAGACCCGGCGCGGCCAGGGCTACATGATTCACGAAGAGGCTCCCACCGCCGATGGCTGAGTCCACGCGATCTTTGAATCCAACGACCTTGAGTCGCGATCCCGTGCGACGACCGCTTCGTTCGCTGCGCTGGCGATTGCAGGCGTGGCACGCCCTCGTCTTGACGAGCGTGCTGACGATGTTTGGTCTGGTGGTCTATTTCCTCGCATGGGAAAGTCGCCTGCAACAGATCGACGCTGAATTGGATCGCTCGGCCGAGGTCATCACGTCGCGCTTGCGGCGACTCTTTCCGTGGCTTCCGCCCGGTCGTAACCGCACTCGTCCCGAGAACGGGCCAGCCGGTCGCGGTGACACGCGAAATGACGAGCCTGCTGATCGAAGCGACCGTCCACCGCGAGGCCCTCGTCCGCGCGACAACTTTGACACCGGGGCGGTCTCGGCGCTGGCACCCGCCAACTTGGAACGTGAGCCAACTTCCGTCACCGGTTCGCGTGAGACCTCGTTGCGTGAACCCCACTTCCGCGACTTTGCCCTGCGTGAACTGCCGGGACCGCGTGAGACAGGACCGCGCGACAACGGCCGATCGCGTGAACTGGGTCCGGGACACGAATCGCCTGTGCGCGATTTCCCGCCACCGCGCGAGGGCGATCAGGGCCGTGGGTTTCGTCCGTTTGAATGGGCCGGTCCCCTCGAATGGCCGACGCCAAACCTCGGGTTGCCAGAGGACTTTCTCGAACTGTTTGAAGGGGACGAAGACGCGCGGTTGTACTTCGTGGTCTTCTCGCGGGACGGTCAGGTCTTGCAGCATTCTCCAACCGCTCCTGAAGTTCCTTTTCCCGGTGTCCGTGTGGGTGAGGACCGGCTGCCGGTGCGCGTCGTGCGTGGGCGCGGGTTGCATCGTGAAGTCGTCCATGTGTCGAGCTTCGATAACAACGTTCTGGTGGGACGGTCACTCGCGAAGGATTGCGCGGCTCACCATCGATTAGGACTGTTGCTCGCGATGGCCGGATTGACCGTGCTGGCCGCAGGGCTGGTCGGCGGTTGGTGGACTTCCTCACGCGCCATTCGTCCGATCGCCGCGATGACCGCAGCGGCCGAGTCGATCTCGGCACAACGACTTTCCCAGCGCATCGACCTGCAAGAAACAGACAACGAACTCGGGCAGTTGGCGTCGGTCCTCAACGGCACCTTCGATCGGTTGCAGGCGGCCTTCGAGCGGCAAACACGGTTCACCGCCGATGCGTCTCACGAACTCCGCACGCCGGTGGCCGTGATCCTCGCGCACGCCGATCTCGCACTGTCCCGCTCGCGCAGCCCCGAGGAATATCGCACGACACTGGACACCTGCCGCAGTGCCGCCCGCCGGATGAAGTCGTTGATCGACGGCCTGCTCACGCTGGCTCGATTCGATTCGGATGCGGACGGCTGGCAGTTCGAGATGCTGGATTTGATGCCGCTCGCGCAGGAGTCGATTGACCTCGTGAGACCACTCGCGACGGAACGCAGCGTTGTCATCGAGTCCGACCTTTCGGCCGTGTCCTGTCGCGCCGATCGTGTGCGTTTGTCGCAGGTCATCACCAACCTGCTGACGAATGCGATCCGCTACAACCGCGAGGGCGGTACGGTACGTGTGACCGTGGCGAGTGAGTCGGGGTTCGCGATTCTCTCCGTGGCCGACACGGGAATCGGGATCGATCCGAACGAGCTGCCGTTCATCTTTGATCGTTTCTACCAAGTCGATAAGGCCCGCTCGCGTGCCGAAGGGAGCAGCGGGTTGGGGTTGTCAATCAGTCAAACAATTGTGACGGCTCACGGTGGCACGTTCACCGCACGCAGTGAGCCGGGGGCGGGCACAACGATGGAGGTCCGGTTGCCGCAACAGGCGGCGGCGGTGTGAGAAGTACGGATTGCTCGCGGTCTCGGCCTGCCTGACTCAGAGCCGATTCCAACCTGAAGCGGAATGAATTCGCCCCACTGGCGCGCGTGCGACGCAACCCGTTCGGTTGCCAGGCGGGTTCAATGGCGACGACGTGCCTGCCTCCCCCTCAATCCGGGCCGGTGTGAGTTGAATAGTAGAAGTGATGGTCTTCAGGCTTCGACGAGATTTCCCTGCCGGGCATGTTGGCTCGGCGTCGATCTAAGCCAGTGATTTTTGGAAAGGACTGACAATGAAATTGACTTGGTGGAACAAGTGTCTGATGGCGGGCCTCGTGGCCTGCGCTCTCGTCGGAGCGGCACACGCTCAAGCTCCCGGTGGTCAGGGCGGACGCGGGCGTGGCGGCGCGGGTGGCGGATTTGGTGGGTTCGGCGGACGAGGTGGTTCGACCAACCTGATCTCGCTGGCCGGAAACGAAGCCGTTCAGAAGGAATTGGCTCTGGGCGATGTCATCAAGGATGCCATCAAGGAGATCAATGACTCCTACCGCGAAGCCGTTCAAAAGGCGATGGGCGATGGCGGCGGATTTGCAGCCCTGCGCGACATGTCTGAGGAAGAGCGCACGAAGGCGATGGAAAAGATGAACGAGCAGCGCACGGCAGTGCTCGCGAAGTTCACGCCCGAACTCAAGGATGCGCTCTCGCCCGAGCAATTCAAGCGGCTGAAAGAAATCCACGTCCAAGCACTGCGCGACCAAGCTTACACCGATGCCGATGTCGTCAAAGCGCTGGCTCTCAAGAAGGAACAGACCGACCAGATCGTTGAGATCAACAAGGACTACTCCGCCAAGATGCGCGAGGCGTTTCAACCGGGTGGAGGTGGTGGTGGCGACATGCGGGCCAAGTTTGAAGAAATGGGCAAGGCTCGTGATGGCAAGCTCAGTGACGTGTTGACCAAGGATCAGCAAGCCAAGCTCAAGGATCTGAAGGGCAAGGAATTTGACATCGCTCAGCTCCAACAGCGTGGTCCTGGTGGCGGCGGTCCCGGTGGTGGTGGTCGTCCCGGCACGGGCGGCCGACCCGGCGGTGGTCGTCCAGCGGGTGACGCTCCGAAGGCCGATGCTCCCAAATCCGATGCTCCGAAAGCCAATTGAAGTCTGATTGAGAGAACGTCGCGTAGAGCGTTTGATCGCCTGTTTGCGACCGCCCCCGCTCTCATCGAGCGGGGGCGGTTTTGTATACCTCGCGCGGACAACGATGAGACTTTGGCGAGCCGCCTGCCCAATGGCACTTACTTTACCTCAGTAACCCGCAGCGTAAGCGAGGGAAACAAGGGGAAACGCCTCATGTCAGCGCCCTCGCTCACGCTGCGGGTTAGTAAAGTAAGTGCCATTGGCCGCCTGCCGTCAGGCTGCGGGTTCTTGTTTGTCACAGGAAACCCATGGTCTGACGGCACAGGACTCGCCAATCAAAAACAAGCAGCCCGGCATTTCCGAAATGCCGGGCTGCTGTTCTGGCTGCACAATGTCAGTCAGTAGGGTGCGTGGAGTCTTCGGAACGCACCGGTTTGCGATTCATACTTCAGATGAGGGTGCGTTCCGAAGACTCCACGCACCCTACGAAACTGCACAATGCGAGACAGGTTCGTTAGAGCGTTCCGCCGTACTTGGCATCGCTGCCCAACAACTCTTCGATGCGGAGGAGTTGGTTGTACTTGCAGATGCGGTCGGTGCGGCTGGCCGAGCCGGTTTTGATCTGGCCGCAGTTGAGGGCCACCGCGAGGTCGGCGATCGTGGTGTCTTCGGTCTCGCCCGAACGGTGGCTCATCACGGCGGTGTAGCCGCTGCGGTAAGCGGTCTGCACGGCATCGACCGTTTCCGTCAGCGAACCGATCTGGTTCACCTTGACCAGAATGCTGTTGGCCACGCCCTTGGCGATGCCGTCCTTCAGACGCTTCGTGTTCGTCACGAACAGGTCGTCGCCGACGAGTTGCACCTTGTCGCCAATGGCATCGGTCAGCAGCTTCCACGTATCCCAATCGTCTTCGGCACAGCCGTCTTCGATCGAGCAGATCGGGTACTTCTCGGACCACGTCTTCCAGATGCCGACCAATTCGGCGGGGGCCACCTTCTTGCCGTCCATCTCGTACAGGCCGGTCTTCGCGTCGTAGAACTCGGTCGAGGCACAGTCGAGGGCCAGCTTGATTTGCTCACCGGCCTTGTAGCCCGCCTTCTCGATCGCCTTCAGGATGACCTGAATGGCTGACTCGTTGGTCTCCAAGTTGGGCGCGAACCCGCCCTCGTCGCCGACGGCCGTGCTCATCCCCATGTCGCTCAGCACCTTCTTGAGGTGATGAAAGACTTCGACACCCGCTCGCAGTCCGTCGCTGAACTTGTCGAAGCCGACGGGAACGATCATGAACTCTTGGAGATCGATCCCATTATTGGCGTGAGCACCACCGTTGATGATGTTCATCAGCGGAACGGGGAGCGTGTTGGCACCGACACCGCCGAGATAGCGGAACAGCGGGAGGAAGCTGACTTGAGCCGCCGCATGCGCCGTCGCGAGCGAACAGGCGAGGATCGCGTTCGCCCCGAGACGCGACTTGTTCGGCGTGCCGTCCGCTTCGATCATCGCGCGGTCAATTCCCGCCTGATCGGTGACGGGCATGTCAATGATGGCGTCGGCCAGATGTTCGTTGACGTTCTCAATCGCCTTGAGCACGCCCTTGCCGAGATACCGCCCCTTGTCACCGTCGCGCAACTCGCACGCCTCGTGAGCACCGGTACTCGCCCCGCTCGGGACCGCAGCGCGGCCAATCGTGCCGTCTTCCAACTCCACATCGACCTCCACGGTCGGGTTGCCACGGCTGTCCAAAATCTCACGAGCATGCACGGCACTAATCGCCACTGTCATCGCAATCATTCCTTCCCACGAATTCGGTTATTGTCGAGGCTCCGTCACTCACCAAACGGACTGACACGCGAAGCCTATTTCACGCCGCGAGGTTTCTACCAGAACCCTCGCCAGCCATCCATCGGCCAGTCCGAGTCCCTGCGGCTTCCCGCAAAGAGGAACAGGGTTTGACCACGGATTTCACCGAGGGGCACAGATCAGGCGCAGGCCAAGCCTGAAGAGTGTGCCGCCACGAATTTCACTCCTCCACGGACTCCTAAAAGCCTGACGCGCAAGCGAAGGATGCTTGGTGACTCAACCCTAGCTTGCGTCGGCTTCTCTCTTCGATAGGACTTTTCTTGACGTTCGCCTGATCAGTGCCCATCCATACTACTCACGTTTTGTTTCTTTGCGCGGCGCGCAGATTTTAAACAGAAGCAAACGAAGGGAACGAAGGGCGGAGCGATCCAGCAGAGTCAGACGGTATTGCCGAAGTCACGCGACTGCTGGACCTTTGTTAACTTCGTTTCCTTCTGTTCCAGTTTTGGTTGCGGCCGAAGACCGCGCTGGGTCCTCCGTGGTCCAACTCGGCCTGCCATCTGGTTAGAATCCGCCGCGCGGAACGAGTGGCACCGAACGGACACGCGGTTCATTCAGACAACAGGATCAGACTTCATGTTTACCGGCTTGGTGGAAGGACTCGGGACCGTGCAGGCGCTCGTGACGCAAGCAGCAGGGCTGAAGGTCGTCGTCGCGCCGCCTGCAATCATGCTCGGTGGAGAAGCTGCGGATCGTTGCCAGCTTGGCGACAGCGTGGCCATCAACGGGTGTTGCCTGACGGTGATCGAGATCAGGCACGACTGCTGGGCCTTTCAAGCCGGGACCGAGACATTATCGAAGACGAATCTCGGCCGACTTCAAGCGGGCGATGCGGTCAATCTGGAACGGTCGTTGCCCGTGAACGGACGACTCGGAGGCCACTTCGTGCAAGGGCACGTCGATGGCGTCGGTCACGTCGCCGCGATCGACCGCGCAGGGGACTGGGTGACGATGTGGTTCCAAGTTCCCGCCGCACTTGCCGAGTTGATGGTGGCGAAAGGTTCGGTGGCGGTGGACGGCATCAGCCTGACGCTGGTCCATGTTGAACGAGACCGCTTCAGTGTGGCCCTCATCCCGCACACGTTGGCAATGACGACGCTCGGTCAGCGTCACGTCGGCGACCCGGTGAACATCGAAACCGACATCCTCGGCAAGTACGTGCAGAAGCTGCTGGGGAAGGGGTGAGGTGAGCCACGTTCGCACCGGGTATCGAGTTGCCACCCTAGACCTCGATCAAGCGACCCCACCGGGCTGGCCCCGGTGGCTCGCGGGTTTCCGCACGACTTACGTTGGGTTTCAAGTGAAGTCACAAGTAGTGCAAAAACCGAAGGCTCTTCCGGCGTTCCGGGGAGGTCAGGAATTGACACAGAATCGTGTCCTCGTTTAACCGCAAGCCGGAGGCGTGCGCGCTTCGGAACACGGCAAACACCGTCAACACTCCAAAACGCGCACGCATCCGGCTTGCGGTTAAACGAGCATTGGCCAAACCTCCCCGAAACACCGGATGAGCCAAACCTAAATCCACCGGGGCCAGCCCAGTGGTCTCGACACAACTTAAAATCGACTGCATTTGTGGATTGTTTCTGCGGTCATCCCATCTCTGCGGCATCAGAGTTTGAAGATGGAATCACCGCAGAGATGGGAAGACCGCAGAGGCGATCCTGTGCCTCAATG
>JAYTGQ010000788.1:0-1224 GCA_043733345.1 Schlesneria sp. | reverse complement strand
CCAACATGGTTGTATTTCATCCTGATGCTCGCAGCATCCCTACTCCTCACCGTCGGCGCACCATTCATCTTCTGGCGATTCAAGAAAGCCTCTTGGCGTGCGGAAAACGCAGAAGCCTACCTGACCTCTGCTACTCCACCAGACGACCCGGGAACGTAGCTCACCCAGACGCTATCGCCGCGGCCACACCTATTGATCACATCTTCCGGAATTCAACCGGGCGAAGGCCGGAAGGCGACCGATGATTGAAATATGAACCAAGTTGTCGGAACAGACGGCGGCCACGGGGCGCCCCCGGAATTCCCGTTCTGGAGCTTCTCCATTGCCTCTGCCGAACAGCAATTTGGCACAGTTTCCGCTGAATCGTTCGTACAACCACGCAGGGGACACACGCTCAGTCCTCGCCGATTGGGTCAACTGCGGATAGTCGGACGACAATTTTCCAGTCCCATCACACTCATTCTCATTGTGGCCGCCGGCCTTTCGATGCTCGTCAGCGATGTGGTGGACGGCACCGTCATCCTCACGATCGTCGCATTGAGTGCCTTACTCGGCGCATGGCAGGAGAGCCGGTCGGCCGATGCGGTGGCCGCGATCACCGCCCAAGTGGCGATCAACGTTCGCGTCCAGCGTCAGGGAAAGCCGACCACCATCCCTGTGGGCGATGTGATGGTGGGCGATCGCCTTATGTTGGCTGCTGGGGATATTGTGCCGGGTGATTGTCTCCTCCTCGACTCGGACCATCTCTCGATCGACGAGTCCGCGTTGACCGGTGAAGCGTTTCCCGTATCAAAAACCGCTGGCATCACACTCCCCGTGCAGACCCGGCTGGCCGCTCGCAGCAACTCGCTTTTCGCGGGCACCCATGTCCTCAGCGGCACAGGTCTTGCCCTAGTTATTCTCACCGGACCACACACCGCGTTCGGTCATATTGCGGCGTCCCTAGGTCAGAAACCCAAGGCCACCAGCTTTGAGGCCGGAATCCGACAGTTCGGCACCCTACTGTTGCGAGTCACAATAGTGTTGGTTACCGTCACGCTCATCGTTAATTTAGTACTCCAGCGACCCCTGCTCGACTCGTTCCTGTTCGCGATCGCTCTCGCTGTGGGAATTACCCCACAAATGCTTCCGGTTGTTGTCTCAGTCAGTCTCGCCGTCGGCGCCCGACAAATGGCCCGCGTCAAAGTGATCGTCAAACGACTCGATGTCATCGAAGACCTCGGA
>JAYTGQ010000787.1:0-24419 GCA_043733345.1 Schlesneria sp. | reverse complement strand
CACTCCGTGTGCCGTCCGCGAGACCGTGATTCGCCGAGGAATTCGGTGAACGGCACATGGAATGTGCCTACTACTTTGACTTCTGTCGGACACGTCTTGGTTTCGAGCCGCGAAGCGGCGACAGA
This sequence comes from Schlesneria sp., assembly GCA_043733345.1. Lineage (GTDB taxonomy): Bacteria > Planctomycetota > Planctomycetia > Planctomycetales > Planctomycetaceae > Schlesneria. The sequence continues at coordinate 24,294 of JAYTGQ010000787.1, read as the reverse complement.
TTTGTCGCAGGACAGCTTCTGCCGTCGCTTCGCGACTCTCTCTCTCTCTGCAACTTCAAAAAGCGTGAGCGAAGGCGGATGTCTCTCGGCCCTCTTCCTTGCTCACGCTGCGGGTTGGTGTGGAGTTCGATCATGCTCACGCGACCGCAGTAGTCGCTCGAAGTATCCCGCTTCGTTTCGGACTTCGACGGCGCGAACCAATCGCTCCGCCAGTTGTTCGATCGCGTGTTGAGCCGCACAGGTTGGCTGGCACTGCGCCAGAGGTTGCCGCGCTGCGACCGACTGTTGCACGGCCACGTCTTCCAGAATGCCGCCGGCGGGGTCGAGATCGGCTCGTAGGAATGAGCGGGCGGCGCCACGCAGGCGTCCCAATATTTCTGAGGCTTGCTCGGCAGAACTTGCTCGATTGACGAGGGCCGAGATCACGAGTCCCTCGGTGTTCGAGAGGCTCTTCACGGCGGAATAGGCTTCGGCAATCGCGGTTGGTTCGGGAGTCGTCACGATCAGCACGCGATCGGCCGCACGGAGAAAAGGGACGTTCCAGCGAGACGGGCCGCTCGACGTATCGACTATCAACCAGTCGTGATTCTGTTCGAGATCGTCCAGTTGCGGCAGCAGGTTCATCAGCGAATCGTTCGTGTCCAGCAGGCAGCTTGCCCCGGAAACGAGATGCACGCCGAACGGTCCTTCATGCGTGATGTCTTCCAGTCGGCGTGATCCCGCCACGACATGCGACAGATTCCAGTAAGCGTTACGACCGCAGAGCAATTCGAGATGTCCGACGCCCGAGCTGGCATCGAGCAGGCAGACGGAGTCGCCGCGCTGTGCGAGAGCCATCGCGAGGTTGATCGCGATCACACTCTTGCCGACGCCTCCTTTGCCGCTCGCCACCGCGATCACGCGACAGGTGCGAACGGCTTGCGACACGTTCTGCGCACGGGCCGCACGTTGTGCGACAAGCGACCGCAGTTCGCGGGCTTGATCGGAGGGACGGCGTTCGAGGGTGGAGACGAGCATGAGGGTGAGTGTCTGCGGTGGGTTGGGTTGGGAGCGTTGTGGAAGTCGGGGTCAGGTGGTTCAAAGTTCATTTTCCGCATCGAAATTGAACTTTGAACCACCTGACCCCCTGATCGCGCTACGTCCTCGCTCACGCTTCGGGTTGGTGTCCGAGTCGGTCTCGGCCAAGGACCAGCCGTGCGGCACGGCAGGCGTTGGCCGGTTCAATGTCGCGTGGGACTTCCTGTCCGAGCGTGAAGTAGGAGATGGGGATCGCGATGTCGCGTGAGACCGACAGCAATCCGCCGCAGCCCGCCGCTTCATCCAACTTGGTCAGAATCAACGAGGTCGGTCGCACCGCCGCGAACCGATCGGCCGTTGCGCGGAGCGACCTCGCCCCGGACGCGAGACTCAGCACGAGGCAGATGTCGTCGGGAGTGGCTGCGGCAACGAGTTGTTTGAGTTCCTCCAACTGCCGATCGTCGTGAGGGCTGCGTCCGGCGGTGTCGATCAGAACGAGATCGAACTCGGCGAACCGTGCCAACGCGGCGGGAAGTTCTTCGGGGCTGGAGACGACTTGCAGTGGCAGGTCGATGATCTCGGCATACGTTCTCAGTTGATCGACGGCCGCCACGCGATAGGTATCGACCGTAATGAGGCCGACGCGCAGATCGCCCTCCAAGCCGAAGCGTCCCGCCAGCTTGGCGATGGTCGTCGTCTTGCCGACGCCGGTCGGGCCGACCAGCATTGCGACGCGCCGGTATCCGCGCTTCGGCAGCAGTGGCTCGGTGCAGTGAATCTCGCGTTCGACGAGTGCCGTGAGAAGCGAAGTCGTCGATGCCGTGTTGTCGAGTTGTTCCGGCGTCGCGTGTTGTTGCAGCTTCGCGATCAGTTCACGAGCGATCTCATCTTCGACATCCCCCTCGATGAGCGCGAGGTAGTGCGCGAACAGCCCGGGCGGAATCTCAACCAGCCCGCGCGGCCGCGTCTGTCGCCCCAGCTCGGCGATCATTTTGTGGAGCGAGTCGAGTCGCTGTTCGATGTCGGTGTTCGGAGAGCCAGTGGGAGGCAAGTCGGTGTGAGGGAAGTCCGTGGGAGGAGAGTCGCTGGCCTGGTTCAAGTCGAAGTGACCACGGGTCGCCGGTGACTGCTCTTGTCCCCTCTCCACCAGCTTTGTGGGGGAGAGGGCTAGGGTGAGGGGGGCTTCTACAGCGCTGCGACTCACGTTGAACGAAGCCGATTCGGGGCTGGCTTCGGGGGAACTCACTGCTGCTGTTGTGGCGTTGAGGCTGGAATCGAATCTTCGAGCAACCAACCGGTTGTGAGTGGGGACGGCCTGAGGAGAGCGAGAATGTGTTCGAGACGGTGTTTCTTGCTGGATCTCCTCGCCCGACTGCAGCGGCTGCGGTGTCCGGTCGAGGGGAGGAAGAGTTGGGGTGGCCGCGCTGCGTCGTGCTTGGGCCGCAGTTGCGGCGACAGTTCCTTGTGTCGTCGGCGGGATGATCCGCGGGCGAGTCGCTGCGGCGGGGCTTGGCCGTGCGGAACGGCGTCCCGACTTCGCGCCGTTTAACGAAGTCGCGACGCTGGCTGTGACTTGGACCTCGGCCTGCGCTGCGAACCACGAGAAGAGGCCACGTCGGGCGAGTTGCTTCGTTTCGACGACGACCGCCTCGTGACCCATCTCGCGCCGAATTTGTGCGAGTGCGTCGGCGACGGAGGCCGCTCGAAAGGATCGAATGTTGTCGGGCATAAACACCTCTACGAAAACGCGGGAACGACATTGTCCATCGCGGTCTGACTTCGGACTCCTGTCCCCTGACTACTGACTCCCGCCTTCATCACCGGCAGCTTCACCGCGTTCAGTGGCACTTGGCCGTGCGATTCCAAGCGCGTCTCACGGGGGATTTCGTTCAGGCTGAGGACCGCCAGTTTGGGGAGCGGCCCCGCTGTGATGTATCTCACGCTGCGACGCGCCTTCGCACCGCAGACGACGACGGGAAGATGCCCCGCGCGCACGAGTCGCTTCATTTGGCGAGCCAACTCGTGAGCGACGCCTTCGATGACTTGCGGCGTCAGCTTGATGATTGGGCCGCGTTCGGTCGATTCGTAGCCGTCCGCGAGAATGTCTTCGAGAGCCGGGTCAAGCGTGATGGCGTGCAGCGTTCCGGCGGCGTCTCGATACGGTTGGCAGATCGTGCGGCTGAGTGCCTGTCGCACGAACTCGGTCAGCAGCGTCGTATCGCGCGTCCGTTCGGCGTGATCGCCGAGCGTTTCCAAAATCGTTTCGAGGTCTCGCACCGGGACTCGTTCGCACAACAGGTTGCCGAGTACCTGATGGACCTGCGACGGCTTGAGCAATGCGGGAACCAACTCTTCGACCACCTTGGGCGAGGTCTGCCGCAGGTTGTCCAGCAACTGATGAACCTGCTCTCGCGTGAGGAGTTCGTCGGCGTGAGACCGCACCACGTCGGCCAGATGTGCGACGACGACGTTCGCCGGTGCGACGATCTTGTAACCCAGCTCGCGCGCTCGGTCGGCTTGAGTCACGTCGATCCACTTCGCGGCGCGATGCGACGCCGGTTCTTCCACCGCAGCACCGGGCAACTCACCGCTCACGCCACCGGTATCGACGGCGAGCAACCCATCCGGCTGGACTTCGCCCGAGGCAATCGTCACACCGCGCAGCTTGATCTGATAGCCGCGTTCCTTCACGAGCAAGTTGTCGCGGATGCGCACCTTGGGCAGGATGATTCCCAACTCTTGAGCAATCCGATGACGCAGCTTGGTCACGCGGTCGAGCAAGTCGCCACCCGCATCGGGGTTCGCGAGGCGAATCAGTCGGAAGCCGAGTTCGAGTTCAATCGGTTCGACCAGCAACTGGTCTTCGGGACGAGCGGCGGGCTTGATCGAACTCTGTTGCGCCGCGACGGTGGCTTGTTGTGCGTGAACAGTCTCGGCAAGTCGTTGTTGTCGTCGCAGGCTCTCGCCCACGAGGGCACAACCGACGCCGAGGACCATCAACGGCAGCATCGGCAGTCCCGTGAAAGCCAGTGCGATGAGCGTGACCGACGCGAGGTACAGCGCGGCTGGCTCGCGCACCGTCTGACCGATCAGGTCGCGCGACAAATTCGATTCGGACGACGATCGCGTGGCCAGCAGCGCCGCCGCGAGCGCGATTAAAAATCCGGGAATCAACGTCACGAGGCCATCGCCAATCGTGAGCATCGTGAAGACTTCGACCGCGCGTGCCGGGGCCATCCCGTGCTGCACGATGCCGACAATCAGTCCTCCCACGATGTTGATGAGTGTGATGAGGATGCCCGCCAATGCGTCGCCGCGCACGAACTTACCGGCTCCATCCATCGCGGCGTGGAAGTCGGCTTGAGCGGCGACCTCGGCCCGGCGTGAGCGGGCTTCGTTTGCGGTGATGTGTCCGGCGTTCAAGTCGGCGTCGATCGCCATCTGCTTGCCCGGCATCCCGTCGAGTGCGAATCGCGCGGCGACTTCACTGAGTCGCGTCGCTCCTTTCGTCACCACGACGAACTGAATCACGACCACGATGGCAAACAGAATCAGCCCGACCATCAATTGGTCTTGAGCGACGAACTTCGCGAACGCTTCGATCACCTCGCCCGCCGCCCGAGTTTCGTGCGTGGCTGCGCGCGTCAGAATCAATCGCGTGGAAGCGACGTTCAGAACGAGTCGCGCCAGCGTGGCGATCAGCAACAGCGACGGGAAGACGCTGAAGTCGAGCGGCTTCGCTACGAAGACGGTCGTCAGCAGAATGACCACCGACGCCGTGATGTTCGCGGCCAACAGCAGGTCCAGCACCATCGGCGGCACCGGCACAATCACGACCAGCACCGACAGCACGAGCAACACCGGAAACACCAACCCCAGCGCGGAGGTCGTCCGTCCGCGTTGGGTCGCGTCGGCTGCGGCAACGTTCGTGCGGTCGATGAGCATCCGTGCCTCCACAAAGACGGCGTCCGTGCCGTCAACAGGTGACGTGTTTGGCAATAAATTTTGAGGGGGGAGATCGTCGCGCGGTAGATAAAGGAATCGCGCAGACGTGTCCAGACGAAGCCGCCACAGAATTCGACGCAACTCGTTGAACCGGCAGAACCTGCCAATCGGCGACGTGCTGGATGTCTCGAAAATGGGGGCGAGGACTATACCGCAGACGGTTGAGGATGGCACATTGCACACTCACCCGAAGCGTAAGCGAGGACTGGTGTTGCCTCCTCGCTTACGCTTCGGGTGAGTGTCAGCGTGTACCGCGCGAGGTCTCATCGCGTGGGCATCGTACCGCACGGCGATTCAGCCAAGCCGCAACCATGAAGATCGGCGGACCTGCGGGCTAGGCAAAGACCCAGAAATCTTCGTCCCACTCGATCCGTGTCGCCTATCAAATCGGTCGTCAGTCGTTTGCTTTGGGTACGTGTTCCAATGCGGAACTTTGCAATTCATGCAGATCGCTGGCAACACGGGGATTGATCGAGGACTTGGACTTGAGCCGTTCTTTGACGGCACGATCGGCCCCCTGCTGCAACCCACTGTCATCCGGTTTGCGAGCGGCACACCAAGTCAGATGTTCAGCCGCTTCGGCGAAGCGGTTCTCGGCAGAGAGATCCCATCCGAGTGACAGCCGTACCGGGTAACTGAACGGGAGCCGCTTCAGGCTGTGCGTCAATAAACGAATAGCCTCGTCAGGTTCTTTCAGAATCAGATAGGCGGCGTGTAATTCGAGGGTCGTGGATTCGTACTCCACATCAGTCAAAGTTTTTTTCAGGCGTTGTCGTCCCTCACTAACAAACCGCACCCACATTTGGCGGGCTTCCTCTTCGCGCTCGGCTTTGGTAAATGCCCGCGCGAGGAACGCGATCGATAACCAACTGGGTTTGAGTTTTTCGAGAAAGAACTCGGGAGTGACCTGGCCCGCCAATAAGTCGACGATAATTTCCCGCATCCGGGGACTGTTTTCAAACGCAATTCGCCACGATTCCATGGCACGATCCGGATCACCTTTCAGCAAGGCTTCCCGTCCCACGGCGAATAAAATTTCGGGATGGCGCGGGCGTAATATAGATGCTTGTCGCAGATATGCCGATTCGGTTTCTTCACTCGCGCTCTCCAGAAAACCGAGTTCTGCCAGTTGAATATAGGAGTGCGCCCGCAACGGAGATGCTTGCAATGCATTGCGAAAAGTCTTCATCGCGATCCGTAACAACTTCACGTTCTTGCCGACGGCTCGGTCCAACCACTCCTGCATCGCTTTCGGCGATTCAAACTGAGAAGCCTTGACCGCATCTCGAATCTGCCCCAACGGCAAGGGGTTTTGGGATTGCTCTTGGCGCTCATTAAACCATCCCACGTAGGCCAGTCCGACCTCTTCCAGTAAACGGGAATCGTGGGGGTTGAGTCGAGCCGCCCGAAAAATGGCCTGTCGTTTCTCACGTTGCGCTGCCCGGTATTCCTCGTCGTCCGTGTAGAACTCACGCCCCCTCAAAGAAAGCGTGATCGCCCGCATCTGATCCGGCTCCGCGAGCGCGGCGGGCAGCTTCAGGCAAACCATCCACGCCCCCGTAGCCAACACACCAACCAACGCCGCCAGCCTTCCGAGCTGACGAACGCGCCCAATCCCTCCGCTGTCCGCTGCCCCCTGATTCCTGACTCCTGACTCCTGCCCCCTGATCGCCGACCCTTCTCTCGTCATCCGGTACAGGCGACAAACACAGGCCAACTGAATCGCCAACAACAACATGCACGACGGCGTGTACCAAAAGAAATCTCCCACCGCGTGCGCCAGGTTTGCCAGCAGACTCGCGAGAACAACAGCCGCGATCGAACTGACACGTGTGTCTGGATTCCGCAGTGTTCCCCAACACCACCACAGACTGACCACAATGAACAACGCGGCCAGCCCCAATCCGACGAACCCGGTCTCCGATAGGACTTGCAGGTAGCCGCTCTCGGCATGTGTGAACTCGCCCCGGTCGATCGGCTTGTCGAGGTGCAGTTGGTGGGCATCGGCGTGAGTCCCGACTCCCGTCCCGAGGATCGGAAAATCTTGAGCCACCGCAATGTTGGCCCGCCAAACCTGTTCGCGCCCCGTTTCACCTTCGAGACGCGAGGCGAGCGTTGCTTCGTTCCCCGAAAGGTTGAAGATGCCCCCAACCATCGAGACGACGACGACGAGGCCCAAACAGAGCTTGGCCGACACCAGGCCGAGTCGCCACAGCACTCCGATACTGACCGCGATGGTGACGGATGTCGCCAACAAGCCGCCGCGCGACAACGTCTGGAGAGCTGTCAAAACCGTCCCCCCCAGTCCCAGCGAGAGCGCGGCGAGCGCAACGAGATTCCGGGTTTCGGGGAGTCTGTCTGAGTCTTCTCGCTCCGACGTGCTCGGCTCCAGGCATCGGAGTACGCACCAGATCAATGGGCCGATGCCCAATGCCAAAAACTGGGCGAGATGATTACGATTGGTGAAGCTCCCGGTTGGGCCATAATTCGTGGTCATATATGGGTGAACGTAGAACCAGAAAAACTTACCGTTGCTGGTGAAGTACTGCATCTGCGCAAACGCCGCCATGGCGACGGCGACCAGCCCCACACCGCACATCGTGCGTTCCACATCGGCCATCGTCCTGACACGTTGGACGACCACGAGGAATAGCAGGGCGTACGCCACAAACGTCGCCAGACCCGATGCGGCCTCCCAAGGGGCGAGCGACAACTGACTCCAGACATCCGCCCCAATCACCGCCGAGAGGTTGCCACTGGGCGGCAGCAGGATCCGCCCAATTTGCGGTGAGATGGCCAGCATCCACTCCCGAGGCAGCGGCACGATCTGACTCACACCAATCGCGATGCCCGCCAACCAGAGCCACTCGCTGCCAGTCCACGTGTATTTTGGCTCGCGCGATGTGAGTTGATGCAGCAGCCAACAGCCAACAGTGATCGCAGCACCGCCAACGAGGATGAGTTGCCCCACTGCGGCACGGCCGCCAAAACAGACGGCCACTCCGACAAACGTCAGCCACAGACAAACGTCGGTGGCCGTCACCAGCAACGGCTGCGTGTCCCGCTTGCCGCCGACCCCGAACGAGCGGGTGCTTCCGCCTGAAGATCGTGATCGTTTCGAGCGATGCGCCATGCCAACATCCGCCACTTACAGAGTTGTTCGGAATGTTTCGACGGAAGGCACATGGCAACTGATGATGCGTCGTCGTCACGAACCGATCTGGCCGCTAGGCAGCCGTCCGATTCGCTCGATCCGCCTTGGCGTGTCGAAACCGCTCTTCGCCCGCCTGCGCGACGCCTTCGCGGCGAAACACCTTGAAGGCTGTCAGTATCAAGATTCTCAAATCAAGAGCGAACGAACGGTGGTGGAGATAATGGACATCGAGATCGACCTTCTCGGGAATCGTGAGTTCGTCTCTGCCATTCACTTGAGCCCATCCCGTCAAGCCCGGCACCAGGTTGCTCACACCAGTGTCCGTACGCAGTTTGATCAGATCGTCTTGGTTATAGAGCGCGGGGCGCGGCCCGACGAAACTCATGTCGCCCGTGAGGATGTTATACAACTGAGGCAACTCATCGAGGCTGGTCACCCGTAAGACATGCCCTACCGGCGTGAGCCAGGTCTTGGCGTCAGTGAGCAGGTGCGTGGCGAGCTGCGGCGTGTCGGTTCGCATGGTGCGAAACTTCGGCATCAGGAAGATGCCATTGTTTCGGCCGACCCGTTTCGACCAGTACAGGGCCGGTCCCCTAGAGGTCAGCCGCACGAGAGTGGCAAGGCACAACATTGGAATCGAGAGGATCAATCCGGCGAAGAGAGCCAGTGAGAGATCGAAGACGCGCTTCATGCGGCACCTTTCATCCAGTTGGCGGTCACCTGCAGACCGGCATCCATGCTGTGGGGCGGTTGCCAGTCAAGCTGTCGGCGAATGAATTGGCTGTCAACCACCAGTGAACCGAACAGGCGATCGGCCGAGTCGGATTTTCCCACCAGCCTCGCGACTCTGCGGATCAGACCGACCGGAGCAGGTAGCAGCCAGATGCGACGGCCGAGTGCCCTGCCCATACGAGCCACGAGTTCGGAAAGCGATACGTCCTCGCCATCGCTAATGAGAAATGTCTGCCCGACAGCGAGCGGATTCACGGCGCACTCCAACAGGGCGCTCGCTAGGTTATCCACGAAGACTAGGCTGCGGCGGTTGTCGATTCCCCCGAGCGGCAGTGGCAGTCCCCACTTTGCGAATTGAAAGAGGCTCATCAGCCGTCCACGATGCCCCGGCCCGTAGATCGGCGGCGGCCGCACGATCACTGTTTCCAAGCCGGTTTCGCGGCCGATCTGACGGACGACCGCTTCCGCGTCGAGCTTGCTCTGACTGTAGGGACCATTCGGCTCACAGACTGATGCTTCCGTGAGTCGCTCGGTTGTCAACGTTCGCATCGCGTGCAAAGAACTGACGTACACGAACCGCTTCACGCGGCCGGCTGCTGCGCGGGCGAGGGCCTCCGTCGCGCCCACATTGACCCGCTGGAACTCCGCCGACGGATTGACCGCCTCGTCCTTGAGCACATGGACGCGCGCCGCCAGATGCACAATCGCATCGACGCGGTCGAGCAACTTCGTGTCCCATGGAGTGTCGCCGCCGAGTTCTCCCATCGGGATCGTTTCGTCGGCGGGAAGGCTCGCGCAGTCCGTCGTCGCGTCGCGCACAACCGCCAGCACAGCGTGTCCTTGGTCGCGGAGCACTTTGCACAAACGACGCCCGACAAAGCCCGTGGCGCCGGTGATCAATATGCGAGCCATTTGAGTCATCTTTTCTACCAGCAACGGCGAATATGAGTCCGTTGTCCCTACGAACCCGAAGCGTGAGCGAGGGGCTGCGGGCCGATTCCCTCGCTCACGCTTCGGGTTCGTGTGGGTGAAACAATTCCTGCCGCGCGCTTTGGAACGGGGCCGCAATAACTTCCCGATCAGCCGCAGGGCGCTAGCCTCGGTTTGTGTCGTCTAAACCGGGGCTAGCGCCTTGCGGCTGATCGCAGCCTATTTCACTTCGGGAAGTGATTGCGCTCCCGTTCCTTTACGACGCGTACCGTCTCCAGACCGTGCGATTGACATAGTCGACATAGCTGAGAATGACGCGGACGATCTTCTTGGAAACCGGACCGCCTTCGTAATCTTCCACGACCTGCATCACGCGGCGGTGCTCGTCGAATTGCGATGTCACGAGTTCGACGGCCTGCAACACGCGGTCCGGCTCGAGACCGCTCATCACCAGCGTGCCGGCGTCCATGGCTTCCGGCCGCTCGTGTGCCTGCCGAAGGTTCACGGCGGGGAAGTTCAGTAACGACGATTCTTCCGAGATCGTGCCGCTGTCGGACAGGACGCAGAACGCGCGGGTTTGCAGCTTGACGTAATCGAGAAACCCAAACGGTTTCGACGCGCGAATCAGCCCCGATCCCGATTCGTCCAACTCGCGACCGAGAGCCGCCAGACGGTTTCTCGTGCGCGGATGCACCGACACAATGATCGGCAACCGATAGCGTTCGACCAGCACGTCCAAGGTCTTGAGCAGCGTCGAGAGCATCCCGGGGGCATCGACGTTTTCCTCACGGTGAGTACTCAGCACGAAGTAGCCACGATCCGGAAGACCCAACTGTTGCAGGATCGTCGAGGCTTCGATGCCCGGACGGTAGTGTTCGAGCACCTCCTGCATGCACGAGCCGGACTTGATGATCGTCTCGGGACGAATGCCTTCCGCCAGCAGGTAACGGCGGGCGTGTTCGGTCAGCGGCAGGTTGATGTCGCTGATGTGGTCCAGGATGCGACGATTGATTTCCTCGGGGACGCGATCGTCGAAGCAGCGGTTGCCCGCCTCCATGTGAAACACGGGGATCTTGCGTCGCTTGGCCGAGATCGCCGCCAGGCAGGTGTTGGTATCGCCATAGAACAACACGGCGTCGGGCCGTTCCTCGGCCATCACCGCGTCGGCCGTCGCAATGATCTTGCCGATGGTCTCGGCCGTCGTTTCCCCGACCGCATTGAGGAATCGGTTTGGAGGCCGAATTTGCAACTCGTCAAAGAAGACCTGGTTGAGTTCATAGTCATAGTTCTGTCCGGAATGCACCAGCACGTGGTCGGTGTGCCGGTCGAGTTCGGCAATCACGCGGGAGAGCTTGATGATCTCCGGACGCGTTCCAACGATGGTCATAACCTTCAGGCGTTTCACGGGGGACTCCAAACGGCCAAGCGAGCAAACTCGAAGTCCGGCTTTTCCGAAAGCCGGACTTCTCTGTGGGGGCGTGTCTTCCCGGAGAGAAGTCCGGCTAACAAAGCTCAGCCGGACTTCAGCCTCCGAAATAATGTTGACGGCGTAGGGTGCCACCGGCGATCAGGCGGCCTTCTTTCCGGCGGCGGCTTCAAACAACTCCACCCCGTCAATGGTTTCGGCCTGACCCAAGAGCAGGTTGTGGCGGCTCAGCAAAGCGATGGTCTCTTCGAGGCTGATGACCGTGTCTTCCGAACTGAACTCCCGCAGTAATCCAGCCGAGGGTGCATTCGTCTTGGGCTGAAGCTCGGGGAGCATCGCGCGGATGGCGAAGAAGTTGCCGCGACGCACGGTGTGATGGGCTTCCTCTTCGGAAATCATCAGTTCGTGCAGCTTTTCACCGGGCCGAATGCCCGTGACTTCGATCGGAATCCTGCGGTCACCGATCAGTGCCTTGGCGAGGTTCATCACCGTGGACGACGGAGCCGAGGGGACGAACGTCTCGCCGGGTTCGGCGAATTGCAGCGCCGCGAACACGCAGTCCACGGACTGGTCGATGCTCATCATGAAGCGAGTCATCTCGGGGACGGTGAGTGTCACCGGTCCCCCATTCTCGATCTGATCGTGAAACAGCGGGATCACCGAGCCGCGCGACGCCAGCACGTTGCCATAGCGCGTGCAAATGAACCGCGTCTTCGGAGAGAGAATGTTCGCCGAGGTGAAAATACGCTCGTGAATGGCCTTGGTCAGCCCCATCACATTGACCGGCTTGCAGGCCTTGTCGGTGCTGATGCCCACGACGGTGTCCACCGGCATCTGATGTTCGCGAATCGCCCGCACAATGTTCACCGGGCCGTCGCAATTGGTCGCGACGGCCTGATCGGGAAAGTACTCGCAATTCGGAACCTGCTTCAGCGCGGCGGCATTGATGACGACATCGACGTGCTGCATGGCCGAACAAACGTCGGCGTAGCTGCGCACGTCACCCAGTCTGAATTCGAGGCTGTTCAGAAAGTTTCGGTAAATCACCTCGTCGGTGGTGACCTTCCGGTGGAGGTACGACACGCGCATGTCGTGTTGCTTGGCTTCATCTCGCGACAGCACGATGACCTTGTCGGGCGTGCCCAATTCACCGGACAGCAGTCGCCGAACGAGCACCTTCCCCATCGAACCGGTGCCACCGGTCACCAAGATGCGCTTGCCCGCCAGAATCGGCTTAGCCTGCGGTTGTGTTCCAGCAAACGATGAAAATAAAACGCTATGCGGCTTCATGCAGAGTTCCTCGTCCTTGAATTTGGTCGGCCAGTTCCTGAAGCATTCCATCCCAATCGGATACGACGTATCCGGTACGTTTTGCAAAGTCGGAGCCATCCAGGCTCCTGTCGCAATGAAAAGTCTCGTCCGGCACGATACTCACGTCGCGACGACCGAGTACCGCAGACAGACGGCAAAGGAGTTCGTACTTGCTGACTGGCTCGGAGGCGACCTGCCAGACACCGTGCAGGTCCGGTTCCTTCGTGAGTACGTGTTCGATGACACGCGCCATTTCGGCGGTGGTCACACCCGTATAGATGGCTCTGATGAAGCCCCGAGTCGTCCCGCGCTGAGCCAGAAACCATTCGACGAGGCTTTGTTTACGAGCCAGCTCCAGCCCGATGATCGACGAGCGAATCGTGATCGCAGGGGCTTCGGTGACTTCGCCCAGATACTTACTGAGGCCGTATAAGTCCTCGGCGTTCGCGGGATCGATTTGCCGATACAGGCCCCGTCGTCCGTTGAAGACGCAGTCGGTACTCAGATGCACCAGCCGTGCTCCTGCTACCGCGCAGACCAACCTCAGCCGGTGCGGTAGAAGCGAATTGATTTCAATGCACGGAATCGACTCTGTTGCGGCTGATCGTTGTTTGATGACTCCGATGCAGTTGATGACTGCCTCCGGACGGAACTCGCCCACCACTTCCAGAACCCGTTCCGTATCACAGGCATCGACGTTGGTGAACGAGTTGTCCGCGTGAAACAACCCGTACTGCGAATAGGCTGACAGCGATCCGCGAAGGGTGACACGGACCTCATGTCTCTGTTGCCAGCTCTTCAACAGTTGATGTCCCAGCATCCCGTCTCCACCCAGAATCAGGCAGCGCATTGGAGTGTCTCCTGGGGTTGATCGCTGCCGGACAGGCCGACCGTCTCGCGCAGGATTTGCTCCAATCGTTCCAGCAGCCGATCTCTTTCAAAGTGTTTCTGATAGTAGTCGAACCCATTGCGACCCCACCGCTCGCGTTCGAGTTGCGAACTGTGCAACATCCGACGTGCTGCCGCTGCCAGGCCCTCGGCATCTTCCGACGGCACGACCAGTCCGGCGTCGGCCTGTTGAATGACGTTGGCTCCGTCGCCGTCCAGCGCACCGAGGACCGGTCTACCGCAGGCCAGATACGATTGAAGTTTGCTCGGAATCACACGGGCAAACGCTGGATCGCGCTTCAGCGTCAGCAACAACGCATCGGCGGCCGCAAAGTAGTGTGGCATGGTGTGCATCGGGCGCTGCCCCAGCAACAGGACGCATTCGCTCAATCCACGAGACTGCACCTGTTCCTCGACCCAGGCTTTCTCGCGGCCATCTCCCAGAATGATCCACTTCAACTCAGGCTCATCACGACACAACTCAGCGGCACGCAGGATCGTTTGAAACGACTGCGATGCGCCAATGTTCCCCGCGAAAAGCAAGCGAAAGCCGTTGGGCAGTTCGGCGATCTCCGCTGCGGACTCGAGTGGGCGATACAGCGATTCTGCCCAGTTAGGAAAGTCGATGATTTTGTGCGAGGACACGCCCTGACGCTCGATTGGCTCGCGAAATCCAGGCGATTGGATGAGTACTCGGTCGCAGTCGCGATAGATGTGTCGAACGATGCGATCAACCAGATCGATTCCCCATCCGGACTTCATCGAACCGGTGGCCGACAACGATTCGGGCCACAGATCCTGAACCCAGAAGAGAATCGGAGCCCGCTTCCACCATTTCATGACCATCGCTGGCCAGCCCACGATGACCGGAGACGGCTCAAACACGAAGATGGCATCCACCGGCCGCCGACACAACCACGGGCCAAGCAGGCTGGCACTCAGCGCAAACGAAAGGTAGTTCAACGCCAACCGCAACCCCTTCGACTTGCCACGCGTGATCAATGGAACACGTGCCACGGGGATCCCCTCGAAATCGTCGCGCCGCGAGAAGAGACTGTAGCCAGGAAAGAGCCTACCCGACGGATAGTTAGGCAGCCCCGTCAGCACCGAGACATCATGCCCGAGGTCGCGCAGCCCGAGTGCCAGATCATTGATCCGAAATGATTCCGGCCAGAAGTATTGCGTCACGATGAGGATTCTCAAGATTCGTCCCTGAATCAATGGCCAAAGACAATTCCAGCCAAGCTGCTCAAACTAGAGGCATTCGCGGCCTGGTAGGAATGGACATCTTTTTCGTATCCCGTTGCTGATGGAAGCATCGACATTTATCGCGGGATGAATATGCGATTGTCGCATCGTCTGCAAGATGGATTTACCGGAGTGGCCCTGTCTGGTGACACAGACAACTTCAAGCGTTCTGATAAACGCCTTCTGGCCTGCGTTCACTCGAAGGCGTTCGCTCGTACTATCTGGCGTGCCTCGCAGACACTTGTGTGGACGATGTTCACGCAACCTCGGACGGCAAGACTGCCGTTTGAGAGGTCAATGCGACACAAAGCTGCTGCCCTGACATTTATCGGTACGCGTCAATTGCTATATCGCGGCAAGGATCAAGTCGAGATAACAGCGCCGCAGAATATCCCCGGAAAGTCGGGGCGAAGGGGCCAGAGAAGCCAACTAACCCCCGGACCACGCCGATTTGAACCATGCCCGATCTTTCGGAGTTTGAACAAAGCGGAAGGCGAATCGTAGCTCATGATCTTCAAGAAGCCTTTCTCTGGAGTTTCGCGATCGGATCAGAAAGATGCTGCGAAGTCCACGACGAGAACAGGGACAGGTAGCCGCTTCGGAAATCGATGGATTGTCGAGACTGCACGAATTGTTGTGCGTGTCTCCGCATTTTTTCGTGCTCTTGCTGACCCATGCCGAGGCACTTGACCAGAGCCTGCCGGAAACCATCCAGATTGTCTAGGCTCAGATCCCAACCGGTTCCGTGGGACGCCAGATCGCGCCACGGGGTCTGATCGCTGATCAAGACGGGACACCCGGCCGACAACGCCTCGGAGATCACATGACCGAAGTTCTCGCTCTGAGTCGGCAGAAAAAACAGATGATGAGCAGCCATGACTTGCGGAACGTCTGCGTGTGGAATCGCGCCTCGGTACGCAACATGTATATCGGGCCCCAACGTCTTGATCAAACGCTGGCAATTCTCCCAAACATGATTGTCTTCGATGGGGCCAAACACATTGAACTCGATTTTTCCGGGCAGATCACTAAGCAAGGAAATGGCCAACGGTAAGTTTTTGATCCGACTTACTCGCGAGAGAAAGGCTATTTTCAACGACCCTTCCCGCTTTTTTTCCCAGTACATGGATACACGGTCATCGAAGGGCGTCCCAATGTCGGAGAGGAGGTATGGAGAGCTAAATGGGAGATCTCCACCACGGTTGCGATTTTCTGTCATGGTCAGAATATCGTTGGATTCTTGTTCGGAAGTCGCATGCCACTTGAGTCCATCGTACAGTTCCAGCCGACGGGCCAGGAACAAATACGGCAACTTCTTATAGGACTTGATTCGTAACGAGGCGGGCGACAATTCGCCACGCGGAGCTAGTACGATCGGCTTGTGCGGCAGCGCCCCACGTTTCCGCCAGTACATCGGCCGAACCGAAAACTCGGAGGAAAAGAAACTGTTCACGTACAGCGTGTCGTGAGGAGTCTCTTGAAGCACTTTCTGGAGTGTGCTTGACCGCAGTTCCTGCGGAGAAAGGTATCGCACCATGGCTTTTCCAACCGGACACCAACAACCGGGCATCGAGGACGAATAAGGTGTCCGATCACCCAAATCCCTGTCGCGCGTAACGACGCGAAAGAGAACGTCGTCCCCTAGCAACTCGATGAGATTAGCCAGTGCAACGATAGGCCCGCCGGCCTTGTAGCCCGGGAGATAGTAGTCGCAAAGCACAAGAATGACGGGTCGAGTCGGATTCATGCGGTGGGCAATCTGAAAGTTGGCTTAAGACCAACCGCGCGGCAACAGAGCCGGCGGGCTTAGGATACGCACTGTTCCGAAACTCACATCCATTCGCGTCATGGCGTGCAGGCGACCAGCCAGCCCCACTAGACCTTGGAAAACAAGGCCCATCGCCTCACACCGATTCGCACGTATGCGCCTCTCGGATGCCGCAAAAGCAGGCGGTTGTTACCAAAACATTGACAATTCGCCAAGGGCGAAATTTCGCGACTGCCGATGTAACCTTCGCTATCGGGCATGGGATACACCCGCCGCTCGAGTAACCGTTCACACCCCGTCTTACCTTGAAAACAAGGGCTTTACGTAAGTGGTTCAGGGAAAATGACGGTTCGCCATTACACTCTTGCTATATAAACACTCACGCTTGCCCACTAAGACGCAACGCAATCTAACTAAGAATTGGTATTGACCGTTCACCGTGGGTTTGTGGTATGGCCGGGGTGTGAACGGTTACGCCGCTCGATTGCCGCTAGTTCTATATTCTCGCATCGGTAGGTTCAACCGATTATGCTCGAATAATGGGGGCAATCCCCCCGGCTCGATCAACTGCTCGTATAGTTCGACGTACCGCCCGACCATGGTGTCCCAGCAGAAATGCGTGAGTACGTGGCGGCGAAGCTGCTCGCCCATCAAGTTCAACATTGCGGGGGTCTCGAGCATAGAAACCAGGCCCGACTGAAGCCCCTCGACGGTGGCGGGGACCACATATCCGCCACCGATACCCGCCACTTGGTTGAAGCCGCATTGGTCTGTGATCAGAACGGGAGTTCCGGCGATGCCCGCTTCTAGGACAACGATCGACATGGCCTCTTGTCGTGAAGGGATCACCAGCAGATCGGCGGCATGGTACGCCCGTGATTTGTCTTCGCACGCCAAGTAACCGAGAAATCGGATCCGGTCCGCGGCACCACAGCTTTCCGCGATCTGGTTCAGTTCGCGTCCCATGCCTCCATCGGGACCAGCGACAACCAGTTGATAGTCCGGGAACTGATCGCTGATCGCAGTGAACGCCCGCACCAGCAGATCCGGACCTTTGATGGCGTTCAGCCGGCCCATAAACAGGACGAACGGCCGATCGCCCAACCCGTACTTCGCGCGGAACGCGTCGGCATCCCGATCCTGAAAATCTTTCGGGTTGATCCCGTTGGGAATGACCGTAACGGTTTCCGGATCGACGCCGTAGGCCGCAAACTGAGTCGTTTCACGCTCGGTGACGGCAATTCGGGCACCGGCCTGCTGGACGATGCGTCGTCCCGCCGCAGAGTTGAATATCGATTTCATCAGCCGAGACCGACCGAAAATCGCCAGCTCTCCTGCGGGGCAGATCACGTACGGCTTCCCCAGCCTTCGAGCAAAAAAGTGAACCAGGACATTCAGGATGTTCCAGTGGCCCATCAGATGGATCACATCGGCCGCAGCGACGAGTTGTTGGATCCGTCGCACGCCAAAACGTGGCAGGTGGAAACGCGGGGACAGGCAGGGGAGCGCCACCAATTCCACGTTCTCCAAGTCCTTCCGCCGCTGCGGGGTCAGGCCCCGGTCAAGCGTCAGCACGCTGCACTCGTGGCCGCACTTGGCCAGGAAGCGGCTCATCTGAAACGTGCGTTCGGCCGTACCGCCACCGTAGACGGGGTCGAGCGTGATATTGACGTTGAGAACTCTCATGGATTTAAATTCGCTTTCTCCTGCGAAAGGTAGCAGCACTGATACCAATCGGTGAAGGCGATCAGGCTCTGCGCGAAACTGACGGGTTTCATGAATCCGGCACGCGACAGTTTGCTGCTGTCGTAGATGCGGCGAGGATCTCGGTTGGATCGCCCTGCCAGACGCAGCAACCCCGCCAGGACGCCGTCCGGTACGGGCAGCGGCGGTAAGGCGCGTTCTCGATGTGCCAGGTGCTTTCGAAGATGGCGCAGGATATCGCCGTAGTTGTTCTCAGGATATTCGTCGTCGGAAACGATGAAAATCTGCTGGTCGATGCTCTCATTGGCACGAATGAGAAACTCGATCGCAGCGATCACATTATCAACTCCGACCGCATTCATCCGGCGCGTCCCATGCACGGACCTTTTGATGTAATTGAGCAGCCGGTTACCCCGGCAAACGTCATTCGCCAACTTGATCAGGTTGCGGCCGCCCGGTCCAAAGATCACGGTGGGCCGCAGGACGGCGATCTCCACCCCCGACCGGCAGCGGTTCCGCAACGTCTCCTCGACAGCCAGTTTGGCGGCTTCATAAGGATTGCCCGCCTCACACGGCGTCGATTCGTCAACCACGGTCGCCGAATTCCGACCAACCACGACGGCCGAACTGCAATGAATGAGCCGTGCCGCCCGAGCCCCGATGCAAGCTTCGGCAAGGTTCGTGGCGGCCTTGAGATTGTCCGCTTGAGAGGCCCCCGAAAGAAAGGCGAGATTGACGACTGTATCACCCGGTCGCACGAACCCTTCCAGCGAGCGCCGGTCAAGCAGGTCGCCACGAAAGAGCGTGACCCGGTCTTGGTCGAAAACGCCATCGGGCGTGCGCTGATGGACCAGTTGCCGGATATGTACATCGGCGGAGCGCGACAGCGAACGCACCAAGTGCCGTCCAAGGAACCCCGCCGCGCCGGTAATTGCAATTGTCGTGTGCATGGTCATGACTCATTTGTTCTCATCCAAATGCTGCTTGCAGGCGCTCCCGCCTGCAAGCAACATGGCAAAGACACTTCGGTTTGGTGTTATGGTCGTCCGCTTGTAATCAGCCAGAACTGCGAACGGAGGACACGTCAAACATAACTCTCGAAGATAAGGGCGCGTTCTGTATCGCATGCTCTCAACGATTCCAAAGCAATTGTCCACTCACCAATTCCGGTGAACAGTTATTTTCAAAGCCAACCGTTTAACGTTCTACAGGGGTAGCAATACTGTATTCGTCGGGTGCCTTGAATCCCGTGCCGGATGTCTTTGTATTTTGTGAAATCGAGGCCAGCAGCAGCGTTCGGCCACCTCCTTGATGCACGTTTAGAGCATGAATAATCAACCGCCGGGACATCCGTGTCACCTCCGTCGTACGTCAAGATTTCCAGCCATGGGGCGTCTCGTGCTGAATCGGATCAGGCAGGAATGCCTGACCTCCGATGTCGCGCGTCACAATGAGAAAGACGAACTCATAGATCTCCCTCGTCATCCGAGTGCGTTCGGCCAGTCACAACAGGCGGTCGGCAGATCGGCATACCAACGGCCCCCCACACGATGCCCAGGCTACCGAACCACAACATCTGAGAGAATCCGTTGTTCATGATGGTGTATGACTTCAGCAGAAACCACAGGAGCAACACTTGGCCGGAGGCGAAGGCCCAGACCGCATCTGGTGGTGGGCGCCGTAACGTCAAGCCGCGCAAGCAAACGGTGGACAGCATTACCAGCGGTGTCAGGAAAAAGGCTAGTCCCACCAAACCGAATTCGGCAACCAGCAAAAAGATGCCAGTGTCATGCGACTCGGGAATAAAGTGATCTTCCCGGGACAGAAAGGAACGCAACGAACCGCTCGTACCGGCACCATAGCCGAACGGATAGCGTGCCGCTGGAACAGATCTAATCTCAAACTCTGTCAAAAAATAGATGAGCCGCCAACTATGCTCCTCGCTCTCTCCCAAGAACTCGAAATACCGCGACTCTTTTGTCAAATCGACGCCCGATTCCCGACTCCACCAATCGAATCCCCCGAGGCTCACAAACAGACCTGACCCTCCCGCTAGTACACAGCCAACAACAATCCACCGCCCTAAAAGCATGGCTTGGTGTTTCTGCCATCGGTGCCAAAGCAAGCAGGTCAACAACAACGCTACGGGGAACATCAAAAAGACCGTGCGAATGCGCGACAGATACATTCCCGCCACGAATAAAAGCAGGCAGGCTGCGGCGTCGTAGCGGCGCCGGTTATAAAATGCCAATTGAAACGCGACCACTGCCGCAACCATGCAGCAAGTCGCGAGCGTTTGAGGGGATCCAAACAGAGATTCATTATAACGTCCTCCAGCAAAGCTGTGCCCGTCTATAAGTAGAATTTGCGTCGCCAGAAACGCGGGTAGCTTGTCCCGGGCGACTTCTTGAAGCCCCGCGACGGCCACCGCGAGTAATGCTCCCACGAGAAAGATCGATTTGACTTTCCGAAGCAACAAAAGATGGCTGCCGACATATGAGCCCACGGACATCAGCCAGACCGGCCCGAGGTAAGTTCGCATGACACTTAACAGATGCAAATTAGAGCCGTCCGCCTGCCAGACCTCTATCCCAGATGCCACCACGTACAGAATCCAAGGTGTCCACCAGACGGCTAACTTCCGCGCCCAAACGCTGCTAATCAGCACGATCATTCCGCCCCAACAGAACAACACGTCCTTCGCCGTCGTGACCAGAACGGGGTTGCCAGGGATGGCTTTGCGAATACTCTCATCGCAGAATCCGAGAATCACTGCCAGAACAACCATCCATTCCAAAAATGAACGCGACCCAGACCAGCCGTCGGGCGAGCTATCAATTCCTCGGTTGTCTAGGGGCATGCGCCGCTCCGCAGTGGTGACGATACAGAACAGAGGATGGAACTCGACGGCATCAAACCCACAGCACTACAGCAAACGGGGATTCCGATCATCATTGTCGTTACCGTGGCCACCAAAAGGCTTCCTCGAAGCTGGCCTGAGCGACTCTAAGGAGAAACACGTTCCGTTCGGGGAACGGGCGGGCGACTATGTGGCCCCGGTATTGTGTGAGGAACATGAGCCGCCACACATTCGGAGAAGGAACACCCACGGTTTCTCAAAACCGCCACCATTCGCTCCGTCGCCTCGGAAATGTTTGTTAGGCCAGTCATCCTCTGCGCGTTGTGGCCGCGAATTTTATTCCCGAGCCGATTCATGATGCGTCGCCAGAAGTGCCAGCCGGGTCCACTGACGACCGATCCGAGGAATCGCAGGGTGCCCAGGATGCGGCTCGTTCTGCGGCGTCGGAAGACCCGGTACATGTCGCGGAGGACAATTCCGCAATACCGTGGATGAGCCCAGACGCAGTGGGCAGCCAGCATCGGGATGTTGAAGTCGCGGATCAACTCGTCTCTATTGAGGTCTTGTAGCGCTGCCAACGCCGAATCCGCCCAAATCGTCTGCACGCTGTAAAACTTTGGCACCGCTTCGGACCATTGGTATTCGTGGCGGTCTCGGAAGTGCGGCGCATCAACCAATTGCCCCACGTCCCGACCTTTCGCGCTGTCCGCTGAAGTGCTCGCCGGGCAGGCCCCGGCAATCGTCAGCGGGTAGTCGATCGCTGCCGTGCGTCGAGTGACGGTTGATAGGGCGGTGACAGCATAGATGTCTGGGCTCAGACCACCAAAATAGTTGCCCGTGAGTTGCCGGATTCGCTGCAGACAGTCCCTCTGGACGATCCCATGATAGACGCGGGGAAGATCGGTCTCTAAATAGTATTGCCCGCCGTTGCCCATCAACTTCCGCAATTCAAGATCAATGTTCGGAAAGCGGATTCTCCCAGAAAAATGGTTGACAGACATCGTCCCACCAATCCTAGCGCCTGCAAAGGAGGAGACAGATACCCCTGGCCAAAGATACGTCACATCCACCTTGGGCTTGAGGGCATCCAGTCCGTTCTCCTTGGCCCAGCGGACGGCTTGCATGATCTCCGGATTCACCCCGTCGTCGTCTCCGATGAGGCAGACGTATTCCCCTGTGGCGAGCTCGACCGCCGCGTTGAAGTTGTCGATCGACGAAAACGGCGGGGGCGTGTACCGGTATCGGAAGCGGCCGTCGGAAACGTTCGCCCGGACGAAGTCCTGCAACTCGAGCGAGTCGCTGTTGTCTTGGATCACCAGTTGCAGTTCGGGATCGTCAATCGCCAAGATGCTCTGAATAGCCGCAACCGCGTACGGAATGCGGTTCTTGGTCGCGATCACGATCGACAGGATCGGTTGGGGCAAGGAAGTGTCGGACATGGGAACAGTTGCTCACTGATTGACAGAAACGCGGAATCCACGGCCAAAGCGGCGAACTCTCGACAGCAGCCGTGCTGGGCCGGTAACGCTCCGTCCGGCAGCCGCCATCGAGACAACGAACAGTAACCCCAAGGCGAGTATCGTTGAGATCCGTCCGGTGCCCAACGGCAGAAAACAACGTCCCAAGAGCACGACGGGCAGCGCTGCGGCGAGCGGCATTCCCACGTCCTCGCGGCACCATTTCCACAACTCGCCCGGCAACAGCTTGCGATGGAGCAGAACGAGGAAAATGGGCGTCACGAGCACATTCCAACCGAACCATACCAGCGGGCCGCCGACCAGACCGAATCTCGACATGAACACGAACAGCATCGGAACCACGACGCAGATGGAAGCGACTCCAATCATCAAATTCAGCCTCGTCCAGCCGTGGGCGAGGGCGAGATTATACGGCAACATCAGTAGAGCTTGCAGCAGATAACCCGCCGCCAGTAGCTGAGCTACGAGAGCCGTTTTTTCCGCAAC
Source organism: Schlesneria sp. (assembly GCA_043733345.1). GTDB lineage: Bacteria > Planctomycetota > Planctomycetia > Planctomycetales > Planctomycetaceae > Schlesneria. Next base: position 1,287 of record JAYTGQ010000787.1, on the reverse strand, counting down.
GACCGTAGACTGCGTCCAGACATATAAAATGTCGTGCGGAAAACAAATTACGATTAAACCCAACGGGATGGTCCCCACAGAAACCATTTGGCAGGCGCGATGGTAGAGCGTCGAAAGTCCCGCCCGATCCCCGTAAGAAGCCAAGCTGGTCAAACGCGGAAACACCGCGCTGACGATGGGCAACGTCAGCATGACAGGAATCTGCGAAATCGCTCCAGCCAAACTATAGCAGGCGAATTCCTCCAGCGAGAACAGCTTGCTGACCAGCAATTTATCTGCCTGAGTCAACAACGACGAAACCAACGTGATTCCCATCATCCCGGCCGCGTACGGGAGAATCCGGTGAAGAAGAGGCCAGCGAAACTGCGGCGAAACCGCTCCGTCGATCCGACACGTCAGGCTTCGCCACAACGCCACTCGGCAAGCCACGCAGTAGACGAGGTTCGCGATCAGGTGCCACAGAAAAAACGCCTCCAAGGTGGGGGAGACGCAGGCGAGCACTACGACAGCGCCTCCGGCCCGGATTAATCCCGCAGCCGCTTGAAGTCCATTGCCGAGAACCTGCTGTTGCAAACCCATTAGGCCACCTTGATATAGGGATGCCTGGAATTGCAGGGCCAGGGCGATCCCCATCATCCGAATCGAACTGACCAGGACCGGTTGTGGAACCGTCGCGGCGTTGAGCCAGTGGCGGGCGATCACCTCGGCGGCGAGAGCTATGCTTCCGGCCAGCGCTACGACGATCCCCAGGTAAAGCAACTCGATGGTGCGCAGCAGATCCGGTCTTTCCTTGTGGGATTCCGGCATTGCGGACAAGGCGGCCATCTCGCGGCTCATGGCGGCGGTTAGACCACCGTCGGCGAAAAAAAGAACAACCTGCATCAGTGCATACAGCCCAACGACCCCGTAGGTCTCTAACCCCAAGAACTGGAGATAAAGGGGAACGAACAGGTAAACGGACACGGCACTCCATCCTTTCCCGAGGATGTTCGCCAGCACGTTGCTCGTTAGTCTTGTCAAAATTCATCTCACTCCGAAGTTGGTCTCGATCACTATTGGCCAAATGACAGCGACATCAGATGCGGTCAAAGTACGGAATGTGCCACTGATCCCAAGGGGGCTCCCGGTGCCCCGAGAACCGCATCCACATCGCTTGGCTCTGTGGCGTCCAGGCCATGGCCGCGTTTTGTGCCAACCATGTCTTCAAGGGGCTGCCTGCACGCTCATTCACGTACAGTGTGGCATAGCGGCTGGCGATGGATCGCCATAGCCTTTCCAGCGTGTTTA
>JAYTGQ010000786.1:0-1225 GCA_043733345.1 Schlesneria sp. | reverse complement strand
TGCCGTCCTTGTCCAAGCCGTAAGCCTCGGCGATGCGTGAGATCTTGCGCGAGCCGTCTTCCGAGTAGCGAGCCAACTGCACGACGAGGTTGATGGCCGACGCGACCTGCGCCCGCGCGACGTAGACCGGCAGTTCAACTTCGGACATCAGCGATAATGTTTCGAGGCGGATCAGGGCGTCGCGCGGAGTCGTCGCGTGGACCGTCGTCAGGCTGCCAGCGTGACCGCTGATCATCGACTGAATCATGTCGAGCGCCTCGCCGCTGCGGACTTCACCGACGATGATCCGGTCGGGCCGCATGCGCAGCGACGCTTTGAACAGATCGCGAATCGACACGCCCCCGCGACCGTTTGCGTCGGGCGTCTGCATCTCCAAATAAAGAGTGTGCGGTTGAGCCAGTCGCAATTCCGAACTGTCTTCGATCACGACGATTCGCTCGTCCGCAGGGATCGCCGTGGAGACCGCGTTAAGCAGCGAGGTCTTCCCGGTCCCGGTCCCTCCCGCCACGATGATGTTCTTCTTGAGGCGGACGCAGATTTCGAGAAACTCTTTCGCCGAGGCCGACATGCTGCCGAGATGGATCAGGTCGTCCATGCCGAAGATGTCGCGATTGAATTTGCGGATCGTGAAGTAGACTCCGCGCCGGGCACTCGGCGGCAGCACGACATGCACGCGCGAGCCGTTCGGTAGCCGGGCATCCATGATCGGGCGATCGGCGTCGATCTCGCGATTCACGAACTGGGCGACGTTGTGAACGGCAGACAGCAGTGCATCGGGACTCGGAAACGTGGCGTCGGTTCGTTCGAGTCGTCCGCGCCGTTCGATGTAAATTTCATTGAAGCCGTTGATCATGATTTCGGAAACGGTGTCGTCTTCCAAGTACGGCCGGATGGGCGTGAGGAAGTAACCGACGCTGGCTTCAAAGATGGAATCGCGCGACATGGCAAGGGGCTTGGGGTGTGAGGCTTGGGGAATGAAACGTGTCGAGGGCGAACAAGTCTGCCGCGGCGGGCGGATTCTATAGGTCGCTCGGACATGCCGCCATGACGAACGGCAGGGTCTCGCTGGCACCGCGTGGAAGCCTGAAGTCCGGCTTAGGGGCTGGCTCGAAATAACTTCTCGATGTTCCAGTCGCTCGTTTAACCGCAAGCCAAAGGCGAGCGCGGAGGGGTGACACCGTGCATCAACTCCGTACCGCCTCCGCGCTCGCCTTTGGCTTGCGGT
>JAYTGQ010000785.1:0-3854 GCA_043733345.1 Schlesneria sp. | reverse complement strand
GACCACAGCGCCGTTCGACCCAGCGTTCCCATCCAGCGCCGCACGGTTTGACTCAGTGGACCGACGGGCAACCGGGCCAGTAACCGGCCGAGATCGGTCTCCGGCCACGGTGTGGTGGCGAACGATTCTTTCACCGACGGGGCGTGTTGCCAGAGGAGCGTGATGACACTCAGCGGGATACGAACGAAGGCACCGTATGTCACGGGAAGTAGACCGATGACCGCGGCTCCTCGCACATGGTTGAAGTTCTGGCGGACGTAGATGCCGTGAGCCACGGCCAGTGACAGCAGGCTCATCGTCATACATGCCACCGCCAGCAGGTACGTGATCGGGATGTCATCGTGCTGCGGCCTCCAGAGAAACATCGAAAGCAGCATCGTTGCCAAGGCGGCGGCAGCGATCAGGTCGATTCCGCCGGCGAAGCACCACACGCAGGTCAGCAGCACCCGGTTCCGTGCCGCAGGTTCGAGGTCGAACAGTGTGCCAAGCGACTCACCCAAACGTTGCAACATCACGGCGGGGAGTTGCAGCGCGGATGTGATTCGACGCGCGAACGACGAGCCACCCGCCCCGGCATCGCCGTCCACGCGTGTCGCATCGCCATCGACCAGAGCCGCAGGCTGAAGTTCGCCAACGCGGGCGTAGTGCGTCGCAACCCGCCACACGACGATGGCGACGATCGCGGCGATTAGGACGTTGTTCACGACCAGCAATGCCGCGAATGCCGCCAGCATGGCGAGACTCTCGGGGGGAAGACGCCAGATCGGATGAGTCCGACCACCCTGAATGCGATCTGTCGGTTGAACGCCATCTCCCGCAGAACTCGCTGTTGATTGAGGCGGCCTGTAGACGTTAGCCCAGACGAAGCGAACCAGCGCCGCAAGGAGCAATCCCCAAAAGCAAACGAACATCCCCCCCAAGACACTCACCATCAGAGCCTCTTCGATCCCCATGCGGTTGGCGCGCACCATCGCGAACACGCCCGTCATTCCCGCCAACAGGATGAACAACAGCCAACGGGCTGAGATCGGCTGAAAGAAGATGGTCGAAGCGAAGACGTTGTCTGTGGATCGCGAAGTGGAACGTGATGAGGCGGCGGTGGCGGAAGTGAACTCGCTCTGTACGGATGCGCTCCGAGGCGACTGCGGACTGGAGGGTTGATCGACGGCGATCGGTCTCGGGACGACTGCGGGTTGTTGGACGTGAGCCAGCCATTTCTCCAGTGTCTCGGCGACCGACTTCGCGGTTTGAAAGCGAGCGCCGCGTTCCTTCGACAGCAACTTCATCACGATCGCGCAGAGCCAGTCGGGGATGTCCGGATTGAGTTCTTGAATCGGTCGGGCGGGGTCGTGGCAGACTCGCTTGAGGACTCCCATCGTCGTGCTGGCGCGGAACGGCGAGTGACCGACGCACATCGCGTACATCACGCTGCCCAGACTGAACAGGTCCGCACGGTGATCGACCGCGTCGCCGTTGGCCTGTTCGGGAGCCATGTATTGCGGCGTCCCGGCAATCACGCCGCTCTGTGTCAGGCTCGCGTCATCGACGGCGCGGGCGAGGCCGAAGTCGGTCAGCTTCACCCGCTGAATGCCGTTCTCCAGCAAAATGTTGGACGGCTTCACGTCGCGATGGACGAGACCTTGGGCATGCGCCGCCGCGAGCCCCGACGCGGTCTGCATCCCGATCCGCAGAATCTCTTTCAAGTCGAGCGATCCGTCCGCATCGAGCTTCTCCTGCAACGACCTCCCCGCGATGAACTGCATCACGATCTTGGGTTGCTCGGCCGATTCGTCGATCGCGTGGATCGTGATGACGTGATCGTGACACACGGCGGCGATGGCCTGCGCCTCACGAATGAATCGTTTGCGAGCCTGCGGGTTGTGAGCCAGGTACGGCGCGAGCACCTTCACGGCGACGACGCGATGCAGTGACGGATCGAACGCCTTGAGTACGACGCCCATGCCGCCTCGCCCCACGACTTCCGAGACCTCGTACACACCGAGCTTCCCAATGGAACCGGGCTGGTCGGAAGGCTCCAAGAAATCGAGCGGCTTCGCAGACGAGTTCACGCTCGCAGCGGCTCCCTGCCACGCGGCCTCCACGAACTCGTCCCGCTTCATCTGCTGAAGGGCCTCGGCGAGAACCGGGCCGTCTGGTTGAGGCGTCTCCTCCCGCAAATGCCCGACCGCCGCGTCCCATGACTCAGTCCCGGCCACCAGTCGTTCGAGCGCCGCCTGACACGAGACGCATCCGTCCACATGCCCCTGCAGCTCAGTCTGCTCCGGCTCGGTCAGCGATCCGTCAAGCAGTGCCTTCAGTTGGTCCGAAGTCAGACAGATGTTGAGTGATTCGGTCATGATGCAATTCCTCAGTCGTAGGGTAAGCGTCTCGCTTGCCCGTCTTTTTCAAACCGAGATCGTGCTTTGGAACTGGTGTTCAGCCTCGAAGAGGCGGCAGCGAATAGCCCACGGCGTCAGCCGTGGGTTGGGTGGCAAGAAAGCTCGGTAGCCCCGAAGGGGCGGCAGATTGAGATACGCGACGCTGTGTTTGATCTTGAATCTGCCGCCCCTTCTGGGCTTCCGCCAATGTTTGACTCCGATCCCACGGCTGACGCCGTGGGCTATTCGCTGCCGCCCCTTCGGGGCTGAAATTGTTTGATTCTCACCCCTCACCCACCAACAACTTCACCTGCTCCTTCAACCGCGTCATGACCCGCCCCTTGGCGAGGTACACCGCCGCGACGGTCATTCCCAATTCGTCGGCCACTTCTTTACCGGCTCGTCCTTCCACGGCGGTCTGCCAGAACGCCTGCCACGTTGAATCCGTGAAGTCCTGCTTCACCACGTTGGCGGCGTATTGAAAGAGCTGTCGTTCATAGTCGGCGTCCCACTGCGCGCTCGCGTCGAGACCGCCCGGCTGCGGGACTTCATTCAATTGGTGTTGAGCATCCGTATCTCCAGCCCCTCGTTCGCAACGGCCTTCGCGCCGCCAGTGGTCGGTCAACCGGTTCTGTACGACCGTGAACAGCCAGCCTCGGAAAGAGCCTCGCGCCGGGTCGTACTCCAAACTGTGAACCGCCAGCGCCACCTGTCGCATCACGTCCTGAGTCAGGTCGGCCGCATCGGCATCTTGCAGCCCGCGCTTGTGGAGAAACCCATAGACCAGCGGTCCATACAGATCGACGAACCGCCCCCACGCCTCCTGATCCCCAGCATCACGAATGCGCACCAGCAATGTCGGTCGTGTCGGCGGAACGCTGTCCATGAATGCCTCTGGGAGAGATACGGATGTCGCGCGAAAACCTATCGCGAAAATTGTTCAATTAATTTGGGCTCATCCGATGATTCGGGGAGATGGCATCAGTCGATTGGGTAGACCGTCGTTGCGACGTGACTTTGTAGTTCGACGGTCGAAGGAGTGCGGAGTCGTGTGTCTTAGCCCGGAGGGCGGCAGCTCGTAGCCCACGGCGTGAGCCCTGGGGAACGGATCCCACACACGTCCCAGCCCCGGAGGGGCGACACTTTCGTTTGACACATCACGCGGCACTCGCAAATGCCCGAACGGAAGTGCCGCCCCTTCAGGGCTAATGACGTTGTTGTCGGACTCACCCACGGCTCACGCCGTGGGCTACGACCTGCCGCCCTCCGGGCTAAAACAACAAGGCCTCAAAACGCATTCGCACGGTGAACTCAAACGCCTTAGGTGGGTGCCTCTGGGTCCTTGCTTCGCTCAACCCCCGGCTAATCGCTGCCATGACGTGACCGACAGAAGTCGGATCCGCCATCAAAGTAGGGTGGGACAAGCTCGCTTCGAGCGCCGGCCCACCATGAACAACGCATACACATACTGGTGGG
>JAYTGQ010000784.1:0-24441 GCA_043733345.1 Schlesneria sp. | reverse complement strand
GCCAAAATCCAGTCCCGAAAGAAAAAACCCAGCCACGACCAACTCCTCCAAAACCCAGAACGACTCGACTGGGCCGCTTAAGTTGGTGCCTATGGGGTTGAGCGTCTGCGACACCCCCGGTGCGAAGCCAACGAAAGGGTTTTTGCATCCTGAAGGGATGCTGGCCAGCTCAGAATGTCTCCCAGTTCCACGAGGCTGGCATCCCTTCAGGATGCAACAGTCATTTGTCCAACCTCTTCCGGGGGTGTCGCTTCGCTCAACCCCCGGCTAATGGCTGACATCCCTTCAGGATGAAGACTTTGAACATCATCACTTTCTTTCTAATGAGGACTCCCCCCAAAACATCGGATGAACCACTTCCTGTCGAGCTTCCATCAGGGATGACGCCTTGCGAAAGGAAGTCCGACTTTCGGAAAAGCCGGACTTCTGGATCCCGCTCGACGTGCCTCCGCTCGTGAGTCCTTGACGGTTCGTTCACCGGGAACTCGCGTCGCCGCATCAAACGGGCGTCGCTAGAATTCCACCCGATGTCTCTCCCTCCTGTTGGTCTCACCCGAGGTGACTCATGGTTCAAGTAACAATCGAACAGGCCCCCGCGCAATGGCCACAGTTGCTGGAAGCGATCGACCGCGGCGAAGCGGTCTATGTCGGAGACGCCCAACGCCGCGTGCGGCTGGTGGTGGAACCGGCTCCACTGACAGAGCCTCCCCGTAAGCGTGGTCCCGTTTTTGGCAGCATGAAGGGCCAAATCTGGATGTCTCCCGATTTCGACGAACCCGACTTCGACATGACGGAGTACGTGCCGTGAGGCTGCTCCTCGACACTCATACGTTGCTGTGGTTTCTCAACGGGAGTTCTCGGCTGAGCGTGCCAGCGCGCGATGCCATCTGTGATCTCACCAACCACCGTTTCGTCAGCACGGCAAGCTTGTGGGAAGTTGCCATCAAGACGAGCCTTGGCAAATTGACCCTGGCAACTTCGTTTGAAGAGATGATTGAAAAGGAGATTGATCTGAATGACATCAACGTCTTGCAGATCGAAGGGCATCATCTCATCACAATGGCCAAACTCGCATTCCCCGCGAACGACCATCGCGATCCGTTCGATCGCATGATCGTCAGCCAAGCTATTTGTGAAGATCTCATCCTGATCAGTGCCGATTCCGCGCTCGACGCTTATGGCGTCAGCCGCTTGTGGTGAAAGTTCCGATGCCCGACACAGTTCTCCGCGATCATGCTGCCGGTGATGCAGCCTTGCTCGAAATCAACCACCTCAAAACGTACTTCCACTCGGACGGCGGGACCGTCAAGGCAGTGGATGATCTCTCGGTGAAGATCAGGCTCGGCCAGACACTGGGCCTTGTGGGCGAGTCCGGGTCGGGCAAGTCGGTCACGTCGCTGACGATCATGCGGCTGTTGCCTGACATTGGGGCGACCATCGCGGCGGGGAGCATCTCGTTCCTCGGGCGCGATCTGGTTCAGTTGCCGCGCGCCGAGATGCGGCACGTGCGCGGCAAAGACATCGCCATGATTTTTCAAGAGCCGGGGACATCGCTCAACCCGGTTTATCGCGTCGGCGATCAGGTGGCCGAAGCGATCCTGCTCCACGAGAAAGTGACTCGCGTCGAGGCTCGTGCCCGCACGCTGAAACTCTTCCAAGAGGTCGGCATCCCACAGCCCGAGATGTCGCTCGACAAGTACCCGCACGAGATGTCGGGCGGACAGAAGCAGCGCGTCATGATCGCGATGGCGCTGTCGTGCAATCCGAAGTTGCTCATCGCCGACGAGCCAACCACCGCGCTCGACGTGACGATCCAAGCTCAGATTCTCGCCCTGATCCGCAAGCTGCGCGATGAGCGGGGCATGGCGATCCTGTTCATCACGCATGACCTCGGTGTGATCGCCGAGATCGCCGACGAAGTGGCCGTCATGTACCGAGGCAAGCTGGTCGAATACGACAGCGTGCGAAATATTTTTGCCAATCCCCGACACCCGTACACAAAAGGCCTGCTGGCCTGTCGCCCACGCCTCGACACAACACGCCGCCGCCTGCCCACCGTCGCCGATTACATGCTGACGACGACCGACAGCGACGGACGAATGGTCATCACCGAGAAGACGCTGACGCCCGAACGGCTCGCCGAAATTGAAGGGCGAGGTCGCGGGAGACTGCTGCATCCGATTGACGACTCAAGCTCTTCATCGCTTGTCCCCTCTCCCCCGTCCTCGGGGGAGAGGGCTTGGGTGAGGGGGCCGAACGGCGAGGACGCACACCCACTTCAAGCCACCTCCACGCTTCCTCCCTCCCCTCGGCGGGGAGGGCCGGGGAGGGGGGAGGAGTTGGTGCCAGTGTCCGAACTTCCGCCATCACCCCTCCCTAGCCTTCCCCATTCAGGGGAGGGGACAAGGCAAAAGGCAGAAGTCAGAAGACCCCCTCACCCTAACCCTCTCCCCCCCAAAGCGGGAGGCGAGGGGACAAGCGAAGAGAAGGCCAAAGGCAAAAATGACAAAGCAGAAGAACCCCTCACCCTAACCCTCTCCCCGCAGAGCCGGGGCGAGGGGACAAGAGAAGCCGCCGCATACGTTCCCGCCCACCAACCGCCGCTCCTGCGCGTCGAGAATCTCAAGGTCTATTACCCGATTAAGCAGGGCTTGCTGAGACGCACGGTCGGGCATGTGAAGGCGGTCGATGGCGTGAGCTTCAACGTTTACCAAGGCCAGACGCTCGGGTTGGTCGGTGAGTCGGGCTGCGGCAAGACGACGACCGGCCGAGCGATCCTCAAGCTGATTCCCGTCACGAGTGGCAGCGTCACGTTCGACGGCACCGATTGGACGAGTCTTCGTGGCGCGGAGCTGCGTCGCCAGCGACGCCGGATGCAGATCGTCTTTCAAGACCCGTACAGCTCGCTCAACCCGCGCATGACCGTCGAAGCGATGCTGACCGAGGCGATGAGCGTGCATCGTCTCGGAACCAGTTCGCAAGATCGGCGTGATCGGGCGGCAAGCCTGCTCGAAGAAGTCGGACTCCTCGCCGAACACCTGCAACGCTACCCGCACGAGTTCTCGGGTGGACAACGCCAGCGGCTCTGCATCGCCCGTTCCCTGGCCGTCGAACCCGATTTTTTGATTTGCGACGAATCGGTTTCGGCGCTCGATGTCTCGGTTCAGGCTCAAGTCCTCAACCTGCTGAAAGACCTGCAAGAGAAGCGCGGCCTGACCTACATCTTCATCAGCCACGACCTGAGCGTCGTGAAGTTCATGTCCGACATGATGGCCGTGATGAACGCCGGCCAGATCGTCGAGTTCGGCCCGTCCGACGCGATCTATGCCAACCCGCAAAACGACTACACCAAAAAACTCATCGCCGCGATCCCGCAACCGACGATGGAAGCGATCGAACGGCGAGAACGCGAACGAGAGCGGCCGATCCGTTTGAGATGAAGAACTTCGAGGATGCAACGATGTCGAACGAGATCCCTTCAAATGAACCAGTCGCTGTACCGAAGCAGCGCTCGTTTCGCTGGCGAATGATCCCCGCCACTCTGCTGGGATTCTTCGCGGTATCCAGCTTTTTGATTGGCATCGTTCCTCCCTTAATTGCAGCGTATGTGTACCTGAGATACGGCGGGTTTGTTGTATCGCCAGAGAGTCCAAGCTCCAGAATGTTTGAGTTCAATTTGACGAACGTGAGTCTGTGGCACCTCTCCGTTGGAATCGGCGTTGTGGCGACGGTTTCTAGTGTGAACTGGGCACGTGGACGTTGGTACTGGGCATGGGGCACGACGGCTATCGCATACATCTTGATGGTGCTGGCAAGTGTGTTGCAGCAGATGCAGATGTACTCTGGCAAGTAGGCTTGGCTGGCTGTTCTTGCATACTCCGTTGCCGCCCGGAATGGCATAAGTCTTAGAAGTAAGTCATTCCCACCTGTCGTGCCGTGCGGTAAAACGAGATCGTTCCCGTGTTAAGCCGCCTTCATATCGAGACAACATCATGTCGGCTGTCCTGCTCGAACCCGTCCCCATCGCGAAGCGAACCCCACCACTACGCGCCGGAGATCGTCTGTCTCGCGATGAGTTTGAACGCCGCTACTCGGCGATGAAAGATGTGAAGAAGGCCGAGTTGCTTGAAGGAATCGTCTACATGCCCTCACCCGTTTGCAATGACGATCATGGTGTTCCGCATTTTGATCTGATTGGCTGGATGTATCTCTACAGAATGCAGACTCCAGGCGTGCAGGGTGGCGACAACTCGACGCTGCGGCTGGACCTCGACAACGAGCCGCAGCCTGATGCTTACTTACGAATCCTTCCGGCGCGGGGCGGACAGTCACGGGACTCTGACGGCTACATCGACGGTGCTCCCGAGTTGGTGGCCGAGGTTTCCGCCAGCACAGTCAGTTACGACCTGCACGTCAAACAGAACGTCTACCGCCGCAACGGAGTTCGCGAGTACATCGTCTGGCGCGTGTGGGACGGTGAGATCGACTGGTTCATCCTGCGGTCCGGCCAGTACGAGCGGCTGTTGCCGGGTGACGATGGCATTCTCCGCAGCGAAGTCTTTCCGGGACTGTGGCTCGATTCCGCCGCGTTGTTGCGCGGCGATGTGGCTCGCGTGTTAGAGGCGGCTCGTGCGGGAACGGCCACGCCGGAACATTCACTCTTCGTAAAGCGGCTGGCCGTCGGTGCCTGAACCGAGCCAACGCCCGGCATGTCTCACGACGCGATTCACCCTCACTCGAAGTCCGGCTATACCTCGCGCGGCCGGTACTGAGACATCCGAGCGGGGCGGCGTAAGCCCCCCGGTTCATGGGTGTTAGCCCGTCGTTCAAAGAACCGGGGGGCTTACGCCGCCCCGCTCGGAAATGTCTCACTTTGTGCCGCGCGAGGTGTAACAAAGCTAAGCCGAACTTCGGTCGTTGACACTTCGGTCGTTGAAGTGCGGTCTACTTTGGCCAGCCAGCGACTGTTTTGCGGGCGATGTCGCGAGCTGTCGGGGCATCGTGGGCGGCAAGACGCTCGTCGAGTTGCTTGAGCAGTCGAGACTTCACGGCGTCCGGCAGCGATTGGAACGAGTGTGAAGCGACGAGCGGGCTGAGGTCGTGCTGGAACAGCTTCGTCGTCAGATCGAGTTGTCTCAGCGAGCGGCCTTGATCGTCGCGGGGGCCGAGTGATTGATAGGTCTCGGCGAACTTCGTTGAGCCGGTGATTGGACCGGTGAGCAGGGCTTCGTCCTCCATGAGGGCGTAGCGGACGAGTTGCTCTTCGGCGTCGGAGCGGCGATTCAAGGCGTGTTCGAGGCGGACGCGATTGACCAGATTGAGGAAGTGCATCTGGTGGTCGAGGACCAGCAGCGCGACGATGTCACTGTGTGCGGTCGGATAGGATTTCAGATCGACCAGCGTCGCGAGGTCACTCACCGCGCCGCGATAGGATGGATCGGTCTTGTGGCGCGTCGTGTCGTCCTCGCCGATCAGGTTGCCGCGATGAACGAGGTTCGGGGCGAGGCCGCTCACGTACCAACCGCCCCAACGCTTTTCGAAGTCGGTCGTGTGATTGATGGACGAAAAGCCTTCGCGCGGCTGGCCTCGCAGGTCGGTCACGAACGAACTGAGAATGTGGCCGGGGACATTGAGCGTCTTCGCCGAGACATGGCACGCGGTGCAGCGGGTGTCTCGACGAAACTTCAATGTGGTCGTGTCGTCTTCGGGACGCTGCGGAAGCGTGTAGAAGACCGTTCCCTTCTGAGCGTCTTGCAGCGTGATCTCAATCGCCGCTGAATGCGGCACCCAACCGACGGTCACTTCGTCGTTGAAGTAGAGCGCGCGCGGCGACGACGGCTTGATGAGCGACTGGTTCACCGAGGTCTTCGAGAAGACGAGCGTCTGCGATTCGACGGGAACTTCCAGTGCGCGGAGCAAGTCGAGGAGATAGCCCGAGTCTGGGCGGTTCTCAAACGAAAGTTGTTTCTCGTCGAGCCGTTGCTGGAGCCGCGCGATGGCATCGTCAGTGGACTCAGCGAAGTAGTTGATCGGGTCGGGTCCATACGGGAGCGGGCTGGTGATCTCAACGCGAGTCGGTTCGCCTGCGCCTGCGGCATCGACGAACAACACCAGCGCAGCGATGGTCAGGGCCAGAAGAGTCGAGCGGCGCGAGGAGGGTGTAGCGAGCATGGAGGTTTCAATCTCTGGGCGGATGGCCCGAGGGTGGAACGAGACTGTCTGGCAGAATCTTCCTCGACCATGAAACTGAATGACACCCAGCGGCATCGCACCGCACGACGTAGAGGCAGATCGATCTGCCGCACTCGTTGTGGATCGCAAAATGTGCCGGAACTGGCTCGAAACAACTTCCCGCTTTCTTGGACTTTCCTCCCTCGCCTCGGCGGGGAGGGCCGGGGAGGGGGGAGGATGGTCCAGTCGATTTGCCACTCGCCCCCCTCCCTAACCCTCCCCGCCGAGGGGAGGGAACAAGACGGGAGCTCGGGAAGTTGTTTTGAGCCGATTCCCCGTTGGCCGGGTTGGCGGACTGCCGCTAACATGCGACCGTCGTCGGCACGCGAAGTCTCCGGCGATCCGAGTTCGTTCGCCAAGGTTTGGCAGGTCTGAGTCTATTCACAGGATGTGCGGCATGAAGATTCGATCCATTCGACGCGGTGGTTTGTGGTGCGGAATCGGAGCGTTGGTTCTGGCTCTGTCATGGACATCCCTGTTGGTCGCTCAAGGTGAGACGCTGCAAGACTTGCTCGCCCTGACTCCCCAGGGACGCGGCACCGCCAAGCCGAAGTTCGTGACGACGCTCACCGCCGCGCCGGGCAAGTCGGTCGCGTCACTGAAGCCGGGCGATGAGGTCACGCTGACCGTGGCTGTGACTCTGCCCGACGGCTACTACATCTACGGAACCGACGGCAAATTCGGCGGTCGCACGGTCATCAAGTTCGAGACAAATGAACTCGACGAGATCGGCTCCGATTGGGTGCCCGATCGCGAACCGAAGCGTCTGTTCGAGCCACTGCTGGCGGAAGAAGTCTCCAAGTTTCACGACCGCGTCACATGGAAGAAGAAGCTGCGTCTCAAGGACGGAGCCAACCCCGCTCAAGTCCGTGTGACCGGCGAACTGACCGGCCAGTATTGCAGCGAAGGCAAAAACGGTGAGGGCCAGTGCATCCCGATCATCCCGCCACACGCGATCGAAGTGGCACTGACCGAAGTTGTGGGCGCTGCTGATGGCACGGCGACTTCAGCACCGCTGTTCGACTACGCCGAGCGACCGCACAAGGGGAAGGATCGGCCCGCCATTCTGCGGTTCAAACTCACTCCATCAGACGCCAAGCCGGGTGAGAAGGTGACGCTCTCGATCACCGCCAAACTGGACGAAGGCTGGCATACGTTCTCGCTCACGCAGAAGGGTGGCGGCGGCTTGGCCACTGAGATCAAAGTCGAGAACTCACCTGGACTCAAGCCGCTCAGTGACGTTTTTGTCGCCGACCAGAAATTTGAAATCGAACAACCTTTGCCGGACACGACGCTGGAGGTTCACAACCACCTTGTCACGTGGTCGCGTTCGTTCGAGGTGCTGCCGGAGACCAAGCCGGGTCAGTACAGCGCGGCGGGGACGATCACGTTTCAGGTCTGCGAGAAACGATGTCTGCCACCACGAGCCGTCGCGTTTGAGTTGCCTCGCACCGGCGAAGTTGATGCTGAATTGAATCCACCCAAGCCGGAGGACTACATCCGATCCGAATCCGCGCAGCACGGGCGGCCGCAGGACAAAGGGTTGATTCCGTTTTTGTTGCTCGCGTTCGGTTGGGGCTTTGTGTCGTTGCTCACGCCGTGCGTCTTCCCGATGGTGCCGATCACTGTCAGCTTTTTTCTGAAGCAGAGTGAATCGCAGCACTCGCGCCCGCTGCTGCTGGCGCTGGTTTACTGCCTCACGATCGTGGCGACGTTCTCGCTGATTGGCGTGGGCGTGACGGCGTTGTTCGGGGCGGGAAACACGTTGAATGCACTGGCCACCGGAGCCGTGGCCAACCTCTTCATTGGAGTCGTCTTCACCGTGTTCGCCCTCAATATGCTCGGCATGTTTGAGATGCGTGTCCCGTCGTGGGTGCTCAACTGGTCGGCGCAGCGCGAATCGGCGGGAGGCTACGTCGGCGCGGTGTTCATGGCGCTGACGTTCACGCTCACATCGTTCACCTGCACGTTCGCGTTTGCCGGTTCGGTGCTGGTCAGTGCCGCGAACGGCGAATACTTCTGGCCGCTGCTGGGGATGGGTGCCTTCGGTCTCGCGTTCGCCCTGCCCTTCTTCGTGCTGGCCCTGCTGCCGGGCCTGATGAAAAAACTGCCCAAGAGCGGCGGCTGGATGAACTCGGTCAAGGTCGTGATGGGACTGATTGAACTCGGCTTCGCGTTCAAGTTTTTCAGCATCGTCGATCAGCAGTGGAACGCGGTGCCGGTCCTGTTCGACTTCACCAACGTGATGGCCTTCTGGGCGATCCTGTCGCTGGTGACGGGCCTCTATCTGCTGGCTGTATTCCAGTTCGATCACGACTCACCGCCGAAGGGCCTGTCGGTCCCGCGCGTGTTGCTCGCCACCTCGTTCCTCACACTGTCGGGCCTGTTCGCTGTCGGGCTAATGAATCCCGAGCGTGAAAGTTGGCTGATCGATCAGCTCGTGTCCTTCGCTCCCGCGCGATTGGACGATGACTTCGGCCTCGACTTCGACGTGGGTGTCGCCGACGCGACCGCCAACAAACAGCCGCTGTTCGTGGACTTCACCGGAGTCTTCTGCACGAACTGTCGGCTGATGGAAAAGCGAATGGCTCGCCCGGCGATCCGCAAGAAACTGGAGCGGTACGTCGGACTGAAGCTCTACACCGACCGAGTTCCGGGCGTCTCGGATGCCGTCGAATCGGCGCGACTTCTCAAGCGGAACATCGACCTCCAAACGGACTGGTTCGGCGATGTCACGCTGCCGTCGTATGCGGTCGTCACACCGGACGGTAAAACGATTCTGTCGAGATACCACGGCCTCGAACTCAAGGACGGCGAGTTCGCCGCGTTCCTCGATGAGGGCTGGAAGAAGTGGCAGGCCGTGCGGTGAGCAACGCCGCCGCTGTCGCTCTGGTTTTCATTCGCGCTCCCCTCCATTCGCGCGGACTCTCATGAGACCTCCGAGCGGGGCGGCGTCAGCCCCCCGGTTCTTGGGCGTCAGCCCTTCGTTGCAAGAACCGGGGGGCTGACACCCAATGGCACTCACTTTGGGAAAATATCCTGAGCGGCAAGGCGCTAGCAGCCTGTTGAAAAACGGCTGTCGGGAGGGCGAGGCTCCTGCCGCGCAGCGAGAAACAAGCGACTTTCCTCACGCACACGGCTCGGCGGGAGCCTCGCCCTCCCTTTTTAAACAGGCTGTTAACCGTCTTCGGTATCGGCGTCGGACCTCGGCGCGAACAGCAGTTCCAGCCTGCCATCAACGCAAACACCCCGGCAAGCGGGGTGTTTGTTTGGTCATTGGAGTGCCCGTTCGTAACTGCACCACTGGAATGAGTCGTGGCTCACGCTACTTCACAGCACCCGCCGGCTTGACCGCGTTGGCTTTGATGTACGGCAGGTAAACGTCGCGCAGTTTCGATTCGAGGTTCTCACTGTCGAGGACCGTTTCCGCGACGACACCGTTTGGATCGACCAGCCACATCGTCGGCAGGTTGTTGATCCCGTAGTGGGCGGCGAGCGGCGAGTTCCAACCACGTTGCTCACGGTTCGGTGAGAAAATTTGCGGCCAGGCCAACCCCGTTCGTTCGAGGAACGCTTCCACCGCAGGCTCTTCCGCATCCAGGTTCACACCCACGACGACCGCATACTTTTCATACCTCTTCGCCGTCGCGAGCAGCTTCGGCAGTTGCTGAACGAAGGGCTGAGCGTGCGTCGCCCAGAAGACCACGATCACCATCTTGCCGCGATATGACTCGACATCGACCTCGCCCCCGTCCATCGTCGGGCCGGAGAGTTCGAGTATTTTTCCCTTGAGCTGCAAGCGGCGGACAACGCCCTGCGCCTGCTGCGCCTGCGGGGTGTCCTTGAACTTCGTCATGAGCAGTGAGTAGCAACTTTTGGCTTCGTCTGGCAGACCATTCAGTTCACAAGTGCGCGCCGCAGCCGCGAGCAACGGAACCGCGCGCCCCTGTTCTTCCGGGAACCGCGCGGCAAACAGTTGCGAATGCTTGGCGAATTCTTGCAGCCACTTCGGTTCAGTACGGCCGTATCGCAGCGCGTTCGCATGCGTCAGGTTGACGAGCGTCAACTGGGCTTCCAGGGCCGATTCGGAATTCGGGTTCCGCGCGTGGAAAGCCTTCGCCGCTTCAAACAACGATTCGATGCTGGCGGCATCCCCTTGCAACGCCATCTGCAACCGGGCGTCGAGCAACTGATGCACGGCCGTCTCGAACTCCGCTTCCAACTCCGGCTTCTTGCTCGTCTTGGCGAGGCATTCTTCGGCGAGCTTGATGATCTGCAGATTGCGTTCGCGACGCACAACGCGTTGTTGTTCGTACTCCTTTTGCAACGCGGCCTCTTGTTGAGGAGTCAGTTGCTTGTCGAGGTCTTCATCGTCGCTCTCCTCTTCATCGATGGTGGAGCCCGGCAGCGGCAGTGTCCGAATGTGCTGAATCTCCAGCAGCAGCCATTCCGGCGATCCCTTCTCGGGCACCTTCGCGGCGGGAGGCGTCTGTGCGGCGGTCGGTTGCTGCGGCGCGGCCGTTCCTTTCGTGGCGGTTGCCTTCGGAGCAGCCCCCTTGGGAGTCGCCTCTTTGGAATTGGCTTCCGTCTTGGAGTTCTTGCCGGTGATCCCCTTCAAGCCGGGCAAGGCCATCGTCGGCAAGCCCGATGATCCCGATCCGTCCTCGTTGGAAGCCACCGATCCTGAACTGCCTCCGCCGCCACCGCAGCCGATCAGGCTTCCGGTCAAGACACAGGCGATCCCCGCACACCACACGAAACGATTCAGAGCAGCCATGACCTCTCCATCCTTTGAGAGCCGTCGCAACACCATCAAAACTCGATGAATCGCCCTCAAGGCGACCCATCCGCCGGGTTGTATGGCAAATCTCAAAAACGCAGCAAGAGGAACTCGCAGAAGTTGCCGATGCGGGCAGGTTGCCAGACCGAGCGGCGTCACACTCGTGATGAATTCCATCTGAGCGGGGTGGCGTCAGCCCCCTGGCTCTTCGGCGTCAGCCCGTTTTATGTATGACCGAAAGCAGGGCTCACGCCCGAAGAGCCAGGGGGCTGACGCCGCCCCGCTCAGAAGAACGATGGGGGCCCACCGTGGAACGGCTCGTTAGAACAATCTCCGTGAGGCGGCTATCATCCGGCCCGCTCGATTCAGCGCTCACTGAAACAGAACGTCTTGCAGGAAAACCGATGAAGATTCACGAGTATCAAGCCAAACAACTGCTGGCTGCGGCCGGTGTGAAAGTGCCTCGAAACGTGGTCGCCCGGACGCCCGATGAGGCGGCTGCCGGGTTCACTTCTCTGGCCGGAGAACTGGCCGTGGTGAAGTCGCAGATTCACGCGGGCGGTCGCGGCAAGGGCCGCTTCAAGGAACAGCCGAATCAGCCGGGTGTCGTCCTCGTCAAATCCGCCGAGGCGGCGAAAGAGAACGCGGCCAAGATGCTCGGCAACACACTCGTCACGATCCAGACGGGTGCAGAAGGCAAGCAGGTCAGCGTCCTGCTCATCGAAGAGGGCCTGAAGATTGCGAAGGAGCTGTATCTCGGCGTCGTCGTCGATCGCGAATCGGGCGGACCGATGCTGATCGCATCGTCCGAGGGGGGCATGAACATCGAGGAAGTGGCGCACAACGCTCCCGAGAAGATCATCCACGAAGCGTTCGATGTCGAAGCGGGACTGCTCGGTTATCAAGCCCGCAACGTGGCGTACCGGATCGGCCTCGAAGGCGTCGCCGTCCGCAATGCCGAGAAGTTGCTCAAGCAACTCTGCCAGTTCTTCCTCGACAAAGATTGCAGCATGGTCGAGATCAACCCGCTGGTCGTGACGGCCGACGGCGATTTGGTCGTAGGTGACGCGAAGGTGACGTTCGACGACAACGCGATGTTCCGGCATCAAGACCTGCTGCCACTCCGCGACCTCAACGAAGAGGAACCGAACGAAGTGGCTGCTCAAAAATTTGGGCTGAGCTACGTGAAGCTCGAAGGGAATCTCGGGTGCCTCGTCAACGGAGCCGGTCTGGCGATGAGCACGATGGACATCATCAAGTACCACGGCGGCGCACCGGCCAACTTCCTCGATGTCGGCGGCGGCGCGAACGTCGAGCAGGTGACGGAAGCCTTCCGCATCATCCTCGCCGATCCCAATGTGAAGGGGGTTCTGGTCAATATCTTCGGCGGCATCATGAAGTGCGACACCATCGTCACCGCGCTGCTGTCGGCTTACGACACCATCGGCATCAAGGTTCCGCTCGTCGTGC
Source organism: Schlesneria sp. (assembly GCA_043733345.1). GTDB lineage: Bacteria > Planctomycetota > Planctomycetia > Planctomycetales > Planctomycetaceae > Schlesneria. Next base: position 11,960 of record JAYTGQ010000784.1, on the reverse strand, counting down.
GCCTCGAAGGGACCAACGTGGAACTCGCCCGAAAAATGCTGGCCGAAAGCGGCAAGAAGATCACCATCGGCACCGACCTCACCGACGCCGCCAAAAAAGCCGTCGCATCACTCGGGGCATAAGTCATCTCACCACGGAAGGGGCCAAAGGCAGAATTCTCTTTCCGTGTTCTTCCGTGTGTTCCGTGGTTCAATCTCTTCCATCTTCCATCCGTCGCTAACCGCTAACTGCTAAGAGCTATTCCATGAGCATCCTTGTCGATCAGCACACGAAAATCATTTGCCAAGGCATCACGGGCAAGTCCGGGTTGTTTCACTCTCAACAGTGCCGGGCCTACGCCAACGAGCATCGTCCCGGCGAGAACGTTTTCGTCGGCGGGTGTACTCCCGGCAAAGGGGGCACCGAGATCGACGGCTTCCCCGTCTTCAACACGGTCGAAGAGGCGGTCAGGAAGACGGGAGCGAACTGCTCGCTGATCTTCGTCCCGCCGCCGTTCGCCGCCGACGCGATCCTCGAAGCGAACGATGCGGGGATCGGCTTGATCGTCTGCATCACGGAGGGGATTCCGGTCCTCGACATGGCTCGCGTGCATCGAGCCATGCAGGGGAGCAAGAGTCGTCTGATCGGGCCGAACTGTCCCGGCATCATCACTCCCGGCGTGGCCAAGATCGGCATCATGCCCGGCTACATTCACAAGCCCGGCTCGGTCGGCCTCATCAGCAAGAGCGGCACGCTGACGTATGAAGCGGCCTGGCAGTTGGGCAACGTGAACCTCGGCCAATCGACCGCCATCGGCATCGGCGGCGACCCGATCATCGGCACGACCTACATCGACCTCCTCGAAATGTTCCAGGCCGATCCGCAGACCGAATCAATCCTGCTGATCGGAGAAATCGGAGGCAACGCCGAAATCCAGGCCGCCGAGTACATCAAGGCCCACGTCACCAAACCGTGCGCCGCCTTCATCGCGGGAGCGACCGCTCCCCCCGGCAAACGCATGGGACACGCAGGAGCCATCATCTCCGGCGGCACCGGCACCGCCGCCGAAAAACAAGCCGCCCTCGAAGCGGCCGGAGTCGAAGTCGCCAAGAGTCCCGCCGACATGGGCGCAGCCGTCCAGCGCGCGATTGCGAAGAGGAAGTGATCCGTGTTTGTCACATGGGATGAATTGGAGACGTGGAAATGAGATGGTTCGCCTTTGCCGCTTGCATTATCTGCGTCTGCGTGGAAAGCGCGGAGGCTCAGGAGTCGCGCATTGTCAGGAGGTGGCAGGGCGACTTAGGTTTCAGCCAGTTTGGCGTCTTCTCAAAGGATGGTAGCCGGTTGGTCTACACCAAAGACAACGATGTATTCATCGTTGATACGGAGACCGGTGAAAACGCGGTTCAGTTATCCGGGCACGAGAAACCCGTTTGGTTGGCTCGTTTCTCGGGTGATGACAAGCGTGTCGTCTCCATCGGACAGGACGAATCGATTCGTGTTTGGGACACCGAGAGCCAAAAGCAGATTTCGCAGTTGAGTGCCAACACGGCCGATCGCTGCTCGGTTTTGACAGTTTCAAAGGACGCCAAGCTCGTCGCATTTTCAACCGGAGACAATCGAATGCTCCGCGTGATGAACATGACGAAGGAGAGTGAACTCCAGCGAATCGGTTTGACAGACGCCGAGGTCGTCTGGAGATGCGTTACCTTGGACGGTCGATGGGGGATGTCGAACGGCATCCGCAACGACACCAAAATCTGGGATTTGAGTACCGGAGCTCCCCTTGAGATCGACAACGGCCACCACAACTACTGCGGGCAGTTCACTCACGACGGGACGCAGGCGATGTTGGCGGGTGCCTTCAGTTGGGATCTGTGGGACATCCGGCGCAAGGCCAAATTGAAGTCGGGCACGGTCACCGGAGGTCACATCTATGCGATTGCCACGTCATCCAACACAACACGCTTTCTGACGGGGCTCTCGGACGGAACCGTCTGGCTGTGGGACGTGAAGTCGGGGAAAGAACTGCTCGTCTTTCGCGGACACACGAAAGCCGTTGCGGCCGTGATGATTTCACCGGACAAAAAGGTCGCGGTCTCACGCGACAATTCGGGAGAAATCATCCTCTGGCGCTTGCCCAAGTAGGCTCGCTCCCCGCTCGATGTGGGTTCGAGTTCGAGTTCGAGTTGGAAGTGGAAGTGGAAGGGGATTCGGAGACCGAATGACACACGACCAATCCTCGCCGCGAGTGATCGTGCTCGGTGGGCCGAATGGGGCGGGTAAGAGCAGCGTCGCGCGAATGCTCTTGGCCGAGACGTTCGGCGTGACAACGTTTGTCAACGCCGACGTGATCGCTCAGGGGTTGTCGGGATTCGCTCCGGAGAGCGCCGCATGGGAGGCCAGCCGGGTCATGCTCGACCGGTTGCATCAGTTGGCGGCGGATCGTGAGGACTTTGCTTTTGAGACCACACTCGCGGCCCGTTCGTATGCCGGTTGGATCGATGAATTGCGCCAGGACGGTTATTGGTGCGTCTTGAACTACGTCTGGCTGGAGACCGCCGACTTGGCGATCTCGCGTGTCCGACACCGCGTCGCAGCGGGAGGCCACGACATTCCCGAGGCCACGATTCGTCAATGGTATCGGCGCAGCGTCTCCAACTTTTTCGAGTTGTATCGTCCGCGTGTCGATGAATGGTACGCTTACGACAACTCGTCTCCCGAACAGACCGTGATGATCGCGGAAGGAGCGGCGGATGGCTTAATGATCGTTCACCATCCAGAACGCTGGCAACAGATGCAGGAGCAAGTTCAACATGGCTGATCCCAAACCCGTGATGTCACCCCGCTCGAAGCGATTCGCAGACGCCGTGCAACGTGCGGCGCGGGCGGCTGTGCTGGCTCATGCTCAGGCGGGAAGGTCCGTCGCCGAGTCGCGCGACGGCCACCTGCGGATCGTGTCGCCCGACGAAGTGTTCGCTCTTGCTGCCAACGGTTGGAATCGCCCCTCGACCAACGGCAACTCGAACGGTCAGCACTGAACGTCGTGTTTTCGTAGGGTGGGACAAGCTCAGTTCGAGCGACAGCCCACCTCAGTGTCACGTATGGATCGTGGTGGGTCGTCGAAGACTCGTCCCACCCTACAAAGCAGGAAGCCAAATATGCCGATCACACAGCTTGACCAATTGAAGCAGTTCACCACCGTGGTCGCCGACACCGGCGACTTTGAGTCGATGAAGCAGTATCAGCCGCGCGATGCGACGACGAATCCGTCGCTGATTCTCGCGGCGGCGTCCAAGCCAGAGTATGTGCATCTCGTTGACAAGGCCGTCGCGGATCGGAAGAACTCGGGGCTGACGGGGGCGAAGCGGATCGAGGACATCATCGACAATGTGCTCGTCAATTTCGGGATGGAGATTCTGAAGATCGTCCCCGGCCGTGTTTCGACCGAGACCGACGCGCGGCTGTCTTTCGACACGCAGGGGAGCATTGCCAAGGGGCAGCACCTGATCGCCCTCTACGAAAAGAACGGCCTCTCCCGCGAGCGGGTGCTGATCAAGATCGCCTCGACGTGGGAGGGGATTCGCGCCGCCGAAGTTCTCGAACGCGAGGGGATTCACTGCAACCTGACGCTGCTGTTCTCGTTCGCGCAGGCCGTGGCGTGTGCCGAGGCGGGCGTGCAGCTCATCTCGCCGTTCGTCGGGCGCATCCTCGACTGGTACAAGGCCGCGATGAAGCGCGACTACGCCGGCGTGGAAGACCCCGGCGTCGTGTCGGTCACTCAGATTTACAACTACTACAAAAAGTTCGGCCACAAGACCGAGGTCATGGGTGCCAGCTTCCGCAACAAGGGTGAGATCACCGAACTGGCGGGCTGCGACCTGCTCACAATCAGCCCCGCGCTGCTGGGAGAACTCGCGGCCTCGACCGATCCCCTGACGAGGAAGCTGGACGCGACCGCCGCCAAGTCACTGCCGCTCGACAAGGTGACGCTCGACGAAAAATCATTCCGCCTCCAACTGAACGAGGACGCGATGGCGACCGAGAAGACCGCCGAAGGCATCCGCAAATTCTCCGCCGACATTGTGAAGCTCGAACAGTTGATTGCGGCGAAGATCGGATGAAATTGTTAGCTTGGAGCTGTCGATTTCAAAGACTTTTACGACGACTCCTAGAGTCCGGGGGCTGACGCCCAATGGCACTCACTTTGCCCGAAAAGTAGCAGGCACACTCCGTGTGCCGTCCGCAGATCGACGGTTACGGCACAGGGAATGTGCCTACTACTTTTCAAAGTGAGTGCCATTGGGCTGACGCCGCCCTGGTCACTTGATTTCGATTTTTGTTGGTCACGTCACATCGCTTTCAAGGAGACCGTTCATGCGCTACACGAACGCCGAATACGCTCTCATCTGGTCCGTGGTTGTCACCGCATCACTGTGCCTGTCCACGGTCGCTTACCTGCGCGGGCCGATGCGAGGCATCCTCACTCATCGTTGTCAGTCCGAAGACCGTGCCTCATTTTGGCTGGCCTTCTCGAACATCGTCGTGGTACTGCTGCCCATGATTTTTCTGCTGTCCGCCTATGTCTCCGGTGGAGCCGCAGAGAATCCGTTCGTGACGGAGTTGGCCATCCAAGTGAGATGGTCGCTGCTGGGATTGTTCTTGTCCGTGATCTGCTTGGCGATCGTGGTGGCCAGCATTCCGATGGAGTCGCGCCACCAGATCAGCGTCGATGACCACCAGGTCGAAGATCTGAAACGGCTGCTGGCCAAGGTCGAAGAGGTCCGCGCGCGAGACACCCTCAAGCACTCGAATGTCGGGTGATTCGTTTCGCCGCAACCATCATGAGGAACAAGAAGGTGGTGGCAAGAAGATGAAAACCAAGCCAGAGTCCTTCCACTCCCATCTTCTTGTCCAACATGTTCTTGTTGATGTCTTCCAATGGTCGTTCGTTGACTGCAGAGTTCGGTGAATCATGCGACGCCTCGTGACCTGCCTGCTCGTGCTGGGTGCCGTCGTGTATGGCTCTGTGCTGTGGTATCAGCAGCGGCTGGAGATCGGCAGTCCAGATACGGCCATTGCGATTCCGCTGCCCGCCAGTTTCGAGCCGTTGCTCGCGCAGATCGAACTGATCCGGCCGCTGCATGAGAAGAAGAAACCGAACCAGCCGGGCGACTGGTTGGAGCGGCATCCCGAGGGAGGTCAATCCTTTGGACAGTACGTTCAAGCCCGAGGGCAAAAGCCGTTGAAGGACGAGTACCGGACGATCTATCTCCAGCCGCTTGGCGAGTTCGACGAGACTCAGCAGCGACTCGTCGAACAGACGGCCGAGTTCATGGGGCACTTCTTCGGAATGCCGGTCCAATTACGGGAAGCCCGGCCACTGGGTGACATCCCGGAAGCGGCTCGCCGGATGCGTGACGATGAAGAGCAGGTCTTATCGACATGGATCATGGACGACATCCTCAACCCGCAGCGGCCCGAGGATGCGGTCGCTGTGATCGGGCTGGTGACGTGTGACCTCTGGCCGGGAAACCTCAACTGGGTCTTCGGTCAGGCTTCAATGAAAGACCGCGTCGGCGTCTGGTCACTGCACCGCAACGGCGACCCGCGCGCGAGTGACGCGGCCTATCGACTCTGTCTGCGGCGCACGCTGAAGACCGCCGTTCACGAAACCGGCCACATGCTCGGCATCCCGCACTGTTCGGCCTACGAATGCGGCATGAACGGCTCCCGCAGTCGTGAGGAAAACGACCGACAACCGTTGGAGTTCTGCCCCGAATGCCAGCCCAAAATCTGGTGGACCTGCGGAGCCGATCCCGTGAAACGCGGCCTCGCACTGGAGCGATTCGCCAGCGAGAACGGACTGACCACCGAAACCGCCGCTTGGCGGCGGCCGTTGGCGGCGCTGCAACATCAGCCGTGACGATCCCACTGCGCGACTTGTCTCGATCGAGCCTGACAGTGTGGGAACGAACTGTTCAATCGCAGGCCGATGGTTTGAATCGTCCAAGGCAGCAGCGTGAAAAGATCTACCGGTCGCATCGAAGCCTGACGCGCAAGCGAAGGAGCAACGTTAAGGCGAGCGGCAAGAAATGATTTACCCGAAGACACCAACCCGAAGTGTGAACGAGGGCGAAGTCGATCGACGACCTCATTCACACTTCGGGTTGGTGTGGGGCAGACAACTCTTTCCGCTCGCCTAAGAACGACTTCGCTCGCGCGTCAGGCAAATCATTTTCACGTTGCTGCCCAAGCCCTCACTTGTCGGATGTCTGCTTTCGATGATGCGATGATGGCCCTCAGCGCATTCGTGGCCCGCTTGATATTCAGGCATCGCGTCTGTAACTCTGTCGGAGTGATGCGACTTCCTCATTCTGAATTGGGTGCGCGACCATGCGAATGCTCTCGATTGCCGTTGTCCTGCTCACACTGACCACTTTCGCTCGGGCGGAGGAGCCGGACATCGCGGCGGTGGCGGAACTCCACACGAAGGAGGCGACCGCCTATGCCATTTTTCTGGACGAGGGCCAACAGCAGCCGCTCGAACTCCAGAAGGAGCCGGTCTTCAAATGGCAGAACCTGTTGCATGACAGTGGCCAACTCGGAGCGGTCTACATCTGGACGCGCGAGGGGCGGCCGGAGCTACTGGGGACGATCTTCTCGCAACACGAGAATCATCAGCGCATCGTGGTTCACGAGTTCCATACGTTGTCGGAGCGAGTCCTCGCCGTCCGTTCCCCGAAGGGCCTCTATCGTGAGTGGAAACCGAAAGGAAGCTTTCCGATCAAGCCGCTCGCCAACGCGCCGGCAGTCAGTGAGAACGCTCAACAACGGCTGCTGCAACTCCGGAATCTCGCGCGGGAGTTTTCGGCGGTCACTCATGGTGGAAATGAGCGAACCGAGATGCGACTCGCGCCGCGACCACTCGTGCGCTACCAGCCCACTCGCAGCGATGTGCTCGACGGCGCGTTGTTCGCCTTCCTGAGTTCCGCCGCCGGAACCGATCCCGAAGTCGTGCTGATGATCGAAGCGCGGTGTGCCGACGCCAAAACGAAGGACTGGACCTGGCATGTGGGAATCGCACGCTTCACCGACCGCGACTTGGTGGTCAGTCGAAACAACGTCGAGTTATTCTCATCCGTCACTGACGACCGCCTCAAGGCCAAGGTCGAGGACAACTATCGCTGGACTCACAATCAGGACGACACCTACTACGTCTTCCGAGCCAAGGAACTCCCCGAGTTCCCCGCTGCCAAGGCCAAACCCACAACGACCAAACCCTAGAGCACCAACCGACGTATCCGAGAGGGCACTCGCATCGCCGCCATCGGGCGATGTCGATCGGAGGACAGTGACGGAGGACCCTCCCGTTGCAAACCGGCGACCTGCTCGTATGCTGTTGCCGTTCTCTGTCGTCGGGTGCCGCTCTTGCTGCCCGGTGCAATTGAGGCGGTTCGGCGGAGCTTGATTCTTGCAGGCTCCCAACGCCTCGCGCCAGGAGAGGCTGTATGGAAGAAGTTCTGCGTGGTTATCAGGTCAATGCGCCGACATGGTTCTACCTGTCGTTGCTGCTGATATTGGCCGTCTTCTACAAGTTTGGCCGCGTCTGGTCCGTTCGCAATTTTGACCTCGCGCTGTTGTTGTCGCTCGCACCCGGATTGCTGTTCGTGCGGGCCAATTTCTCAGGCTCCGCGTTCGGGTACTGCTGGCTGTTCGCGGTGAGCGGCCTCTTGCTCGTGCGACTGATGCTCGATTCGGTCTTCACCCGACGACCTCGGTTGGAGCAGAATCTTAATCAAGCCGGTCTGGCATTCCTGTGTGGGGCGGCTCTGCTCTTCCAAACGACGAAGATCATGACTGAACCCCCTGATGCCGCCGCCGTGAAGACGGTGCGCGGGGCTGATGAGCTGCTCAATCGCCGCGATCATTCGGGTTTGCAGTCCGCCGATCCGGGGTCGGAGACTGGCCCTGCGGGGAGACTGCTCGCCACGACGGTCGTTCCGCTGGCGGGAGGAGCTGAACTGGCAGCGGCTCGTGCGGTCGCTCTTCTCGCGCACTTGGCGGTCATTCTCGGATTGATCGCGGTCGGGCGATGGCACTTTGGCGACACATCGCTGGGCCTCGCCATGGCCACGCTGTACTTGCTGCTCCCGCCGACAGCCTATGACGTGAGCAAGGTCAACCATTTGCTCCCCGCCGCACTGATCGTGTGGGCGGTGGCGGCTCATGCAAGGCCGATGGTGGCGGGCGTGCTGCTGGGACTGGCCTGCGGGACGATGTTCTTTCCGATTTTTCTGTTGCCGATTTGGATGGCCTTCTATCGTAATCGCGGCTCGCTCAAATTCGGTGCCGCACTGGTCCTGACCGGCACCGTGTTACTCGCCAGCTTGATGCTCACTTCGGTCGATTCGTTGTCGTTCAAACGGCAGACACTCGGTTCGATCGACTGGAGCGTGCTGAAGTTCGATGCGAATGGCGGCGTCGGGTTTTGGAGTCTGTATGACTCGGCTTATCGCATCCCGGTCTTCGCGACGTTCCTCGTGATGCTGACCGCGCTGACGATCTTTCCACTCAAAAAGAACCTCGAACACCTGATTGCGCACTCGGCCGCCGTCGTAGTGGCGACCCAGTTTTGGTATCCGCACCAAGGGGGCGTGTACGTGCTGTGGTATCTGCCGCTGCTCCTGATCGTCACCTTCCGGCCGAGGTTGGGACATCTGCCTCCCGAGGAAAAAGGGGCCGACGCCAAGCTGGCCGTCTCCGGTGGCAGCAGCGTCATCCGTACCGGCTTGGCCAGCGGAGCTTCTCGCACGCAGATGATGCGGTGATCGCGCGGTCGGTAATGAGACATCTGAGCGGGGCGGCGTAAGCCCCCCGGTTCTTGGGCGTTAGCCCGCATGATTCATGGGGAACCACGGAAAACACGGAAGCTTACGGAAAGAAAGGAGTTGTCGCATGGCGCTGATTTACAGAGTGTTTGGTGTGTGCGAGAGAACTCATAGATCGCAACTCCTGACTCCGCCTTCCTTCCGTGCATTTCCGTGTTTTCCGTGGTGAATAATCCGGGTTAGCCCTTACGCTGGAAGAACCGGGGGGCTTACGCCGCCCCGCTCGGAAATGTCTCACTTTGTCCCGCGTGAGGTATAAACCGAAGACGGGTGAAGATGGCACATTTCACACTAACCCGAAGCGTGAGCGAGGATGTGAGTTGCGTTCCTCGCTCACGCTTCGGGTTAGTGTCAGCTTCTCCCGCGTGAGGTATAGACGACGTGGATTTGGCGATTGATACTGCCGCGAATCTCAGCCTTGCTTCCCAAACACCGATGCAAAGTCTTTCTTGATCGCAGCGACGCCCGCCACAACGAGCCTCGTATCGTTGGCGGGTGAGACCATGCGGCAGCCCTTACTGACCAGCATCTCGGCATGTTGAGGATTGAACGCGACGGCCGCCCACGTCTTGCCCGCGTTGCGACACGCCGCCGCCACGCGGTCGATCGCGGCCAAACACTTCTCGTCGAAGAACTGCCCCGTCACACCGAGGCTTTGGCTGAGGTCGGCTGGCCCAACGAACAGTGCATCCACTCCGTCAATGGCCGCGATCGCCTCGCACTCTTCCACCGATTGCAGCGTCTCGATCTGGATGAGGACCAGCGAATCCTCATTGGCTCGGAGAGCGAATTCTGCGGCAGGGACCATCGTGAATTTGGCGTCCCAACCGCCGGTGTTCAGCCCACGGCAACCGCGCGGCGCAAACTTGGACCATCTAACAAACTCTTCCGCCTGCTGCGCGGTGAAAATCTGAGCCGCCATCACGCCGCTCGATCCCGCTTCGAGGCAGCGTGTCACGATGGCATAGTCGGTCGGAGCGACCCGGCAAAACGTGTCGAGACCGTGGCCGCGAGCCACCGCCGTCGCGATTTCGAGATCGTTGATCGTCAAGCCGGTGTGTTCAAAATCAAACCACAACCCATGGAACCCACCGCTCAGCCCGATGATGTGGACGAGGTTGTGGTGCCAGACGCGACCGACGCCGCAAATCATTGCGGTTTCGCCAGCGGCCAGACGATGCTTGAGTGTTCGCATGGAATGCTTTCTTGACGTGCGCGGTCAGGAGGAGACGGACTCGGTGAATACTTCGCGCGGCCAGAACGGCCTCGTTTAACCGCGTGGGCAACGCCCCGCGCGTCGATAGAGAAACAGAGTCAAACACCACTCAACGCGCGGGGCGTTGCCCACGCGGTTAACAGCCTGTTGAAAAGGGAGGGCGAGGCTCCTGCCGAGCTGTTGAAAAAGGGCGCGAGGCTCCTGCCGAGCCGTGTGCGTGAGGGAAGTCGCTTGTTTCTCGCGGCTCGGCGGGAGCTCGCCCTCCCGATCACCGTTTTTCAACAGGCGGTTAAACGAGGCAAATGCCTCACCTTCTCGGTGTGAGAGATCATCGGTCGCGGCAGAGCATATTCACCCGCCGCCAGAACGTCACGCCGGTTGCAAGTTCGGGCCGGGCTGCCGTATCTTCCCGCCCGTTGCGGAACTCGAGGAAGGGCCAAGTTCATGTTTGCTGGAGTGGCTTGATGGCAACGGTCCTTGTGGTTGACGATTCGCTGATTGACCGCCAACTCGTAGGCGGTTTATTGCAGCAGGCCACTGATTGGTCCGTGGCCTATGCCACGGACGGGGCTGCCGCTCTGGACGCGATCAAGGCGAGTCCGCCCGACATCATCGTGACCGACCTGCACATGCCCGAGATGACCGGTCTGGAACTCGTCACGGTCGTTCGCAAGTCATACTCGCAGATTCCCGTCATTCTGATGACTGGCAAGGGAAGCGAAGAGATCGCCGTCGAGGCCCTCCATGCCGGTGCCGCGAGCTACGTCCCGAAACGAGCGTTGTCCACGTTGCTCGTCGATACGGTTCGTCGCGTGCTGGCCTCGTTTCAAGACGACCGGCACCGCACCGATCTCATGAAACGTGCCACCGCTCGTGGTGAATCGTTTGAGATTGAGAACGATGTGAACTTGCTCCTCTCTCTCTCGCGGCATCTCCAACAGACGCTGGCCGACGCCTGGGGACTCGACCGCACTGATCGCCTGCGCATCGGAACCGCGTTGGAAGAGGCGCTGCTCAACTCGCTCTACCACGGCAATCTCGGCGTGCGATCGGAATTGAAGGAGATCGACCACGACGAGTTCTACCGGCAAGCCAACGAACGGAAGGTGACTGCGCCTTGGATGAATCGCCGCATCCGCGTCACCGCCCGCATCACGCCCGAAGAGATGGAAGTCTCGATCCGCGATGAAGGCAGCGGCTTCGATCCCTCGAAGCTCCCCGACCCGACGGATCCCGAAAACCTCGATCGACCCTGCGGTCGAGGCGTCATGCTGATGCGTGCCTTCATGGACGACGTGCGCTACAACGAAACGGGCAACGAAGTCACACTCGTTCGCAAACGAGTCCGCATCAAATGACGGGGTGAGTTGGTTGGTGGGGTGGAGTGGCTTCGCAATCACGAGCCGCTGAAACTCAGCTCGGCCGCTCTCTCAGCACAGCTCTATTTTCTGGCGTGGTTCAAAAGGCGTCCGATCTTGGTCGCAACCCACTGGAGTTCAGGATTCATCCGGTCTTCGTGCCCTGAAGCCACGCCCTTCCGAAAGGACAACCAGACAGGATGAATTCTGAACCCCAACGGCCTGCTCCGACGACTTCCCACACCCGACATCACGACGGCAACCCAACTCCAACCAAGGCCGGAATGGGACTTCGGGCCGTTGGAAGTTCCTCGCGGGCGATCGGCAGAGAGGCGGGGACGGCTGTGTGGGATCGCGGGCGGGAGGCGGGAGGTCGCGGGAGGTTGGTCGGAATCTCCGGGGGGACTGTCTGCGAGTCTCGGGCGGTGGGCTGACGACTTCGAGCGACTGCGGAAGCGTCTCAGACGGCTGCCCGGCGAGGAATATCGTTTGTCAGAATCCTCATTCAAGCCGTGC
>JAYTGQ010000783.1:0-10304 GCA_043733345.1 Schlesneria sp. | reverse complement strand
GGGCGAGGCTCCTGCCGAGCCGCGAGAAACAAGCGACTTTCCTCACGCACATGGCTCGGCGGGAGCCTCGCCCTCCCTTTTTCAACAGGCTGTTAAGGCCGATTGTCTTCTGGAAAGATTCCGATGGGAAAGCAACCGATGATTGTCCGGTTGTCACGATGTTTTGTTCTGCTGGCGTGGCTTGTCCCGCTGGCGTTTGTTCCTGCGATGCGGGTTCACGCGGAGGAACCTTACCTTGAATTCGTGCAGGGACTGCGAGACCAGCAGTACTACGATTATGCGATCCTGTATCTCGATCAGATCGCGTCGCGGCCGAATCTTCCGACGGAGATCAAGCAGGTCATTCCCTACCAGAAGGCGATGATTCTGCTCGATGGCTCCAAGCGGGCACGGACTCCTGAGAAGCAGACCGAGCAGCTCGCTCAAGCGCTGGCGTTTCTCGAACAGTTCGTGAAAGACAGCCCGAACCATGCGAGTGCGGGAGACGCCAACTCGGATCGCGCGCAGATCCTGCTCGGCATGGGACAGGTCGAGATTCTGCAATCGCGGTCGCCCGCCAATCAGGGGGCCAAGCGGGAGATTCAGGGCAAGGCGCGCGACGTGATCGCCAAGGCACGGCTCGTCTTTCAGACGGCTTACGATCAGCACGCCGCCGCGTTCAAAAAGTTTCCGAGCTTCATCGACGATCAGAAGGATCGCAGCTTGGCGGCCGACCGGGCCAAGGTCGAAGTGAACATGATCACCGCGATGCTGAACCTCGGAATGTGTACGTACCACGAGGCTCAATCGCACGACCAAGGCTCGATCGAATTCAAGCAACTGCTCGACAAAGCGGCCGGTGAATTCGAGACGATGCACCAGAAGTACCGCAGCCAAGTGGGCGGCTTGTTCGCCCGAGCGTGGCAGGGGAAGTGCTTTGAAGAGCAAAACGATTTGCAAAAGGCGATGGGGATCTACAACGAGTTGCTCGATCATCCCGGCAACGAAGGTCCGCTGTCACGACTCAAAGCGCAGACGCTGTACTTCAAACTGATCTGCCTGAACAGCAAGGATCGCAACGACAATCAACTCGCCGCCGACTTGGCCGAGGAATGGTTGAAGAAGAACCAGGCGGAGTCTCGCACCGAGACGGGGCTGGGCATTCAGTGGGAGCAGGCCAAGGCTCACGAGGCGCTCGGCGACAAAGCGGCTCGCGACGTGAAGGCCGATGCCGAGCGAGGTTGGCGACAAGCGCGGACGATCGCGACGCAGATCAACAAGTATCCGGGTGAGTTCAAAGGCGCGTCTCTCGCCATGATCCAGCGGTTGCAGGTCAAGCTGGGAGGCAAAGAGCAGGTTCCGCGCGACTTCGACACCGCGTTCGGTCTGGCCGGTCAGTCCTTCAAGGCTGCTCTGGAAATCGCGAAGGAAATCGAAGGGGGCAAGCGGACCAAGCGACCTGCTGAGGAGATCGCCAAGCTGGAGCAGGACCGTCGCAACGAGATCAGTGACGCCGCCAAGAACTTCGATTTGGCTTTGGGCTTGGCCACGAAGCGGGATGATCCCAAGAGCTTGTCCGAAGCGCGGCTGTGGTACGCCTATGTGAACTATTGGCAGGACAAAAACTATGAGGCGGCAGTACTCGCCCAGTATGTCGCTCGCACGGCGGACAAGGACAGCGGGACCGTGGGACTCGACGCGGCATTCATGGCGATGGCCGCATTCGTCAAGGCGTACAACGACAACAAGTCACCGCTCAGCCAAAAGGCGGAAGACATTCGGATGATCATCCGCGCCTGCAACATGATCACTGACCGCTGGCCTGCGAGTGAAAAGGCCAACGATGCGCGGATGACTCTGGGGCGGATTTACGGCGACGCCAAGAAGCCCGCCGAAGCGGCTGCGTGGTTTGGCAAGGTGCCCGATTCGGACCCCGGCTATCCCAAGGCACAGACGGCGGCCGGGCAAGCGTACCTGACGGCCTATTACAGCGCGGGTCGGAGTCCAGGGGCGGACAAGCCGTCCGTCGAACAACTCGGCGAATGGCTCAAACTGGCGGAGCAGCACCTTCGCAACGGGATCGACAAGCTGACGGCGAGCCTTCCGAAAGAAGGAGCCGCACCGCCCGAGTTGATCTCCGCGAAGATGTCGCTCGCACAGATCATCATCAGTCAGGGGAAAGATGCCGAGGCCATCAAACTGCTGCTGGACGATCCGCATTCGGTCGTCAAAGCGGTGTCTGTTGCCGATGAATCGACGCGTCCCGACAAGGGGGTCACGAGCCGCAAGTTCGCTGTGGAAACCTACAAACTACTGCTGCGGGCTTACATCGGCACCAGTAATCTGGACAAGGGCCGCGAGGTCATGCGGACGCTGGAAGGGATCGTCGCGGCGGATGGGACGGACGCAGGATCCGATGTCACCGAACTCTATGTGGGACTCGGCCGACTTCTGAAGGACGAACTGGAGCGGCTCCGCAACAACGGTGAGACCGATCGCTACAAGAGTTTGATGGGATCGTTTGAAACATTTCTCAATGACATGGCCAGCCGCAAAGAAGGCCAGTCGTTCGGCTCGTTGAGCTGGGTCGGTGAAACCTATTTCGCTTTGGGTGAGACCGTTTCAAGCGACGCGGCGAAGTCGATGGGGTTCTACGAGAAGGCGGGGGTTGCCTTCGCCGACATTTTGACGAAAACGGCTGCCGATTCGAGCTTCGCCAAGCCCGAGCAATTGTTGGGGGTGAAGATTCGGCAGGTGCGAGTCCATCGACTCAAGAAGGAGTTCGAGGCAGCGGAGACCTTGATGGGCGAAGTTCTCAAGGCGCGCCCGAACGACATCAAGGCCCAGTTCGCTGCGTGCGAGGTCTATCAGGATTGGGGAGCCAGCGGTCAGGCGGATTCCGCCAAGAAACTGCTCCATGCCATTCGCGGCAATGACAAGATCGGTGCGTGGGGTTGGGGGCAAATCGGTTTCAAACTACAAAAATCGAAGTTGTTCAAAACCGACCCGACCGTTGCCGAAACGTTTCTGGACGCGCGGTTCAACGGAGCACAATCGCGACAACGATACGCCCGTGACCTGCCTCCGAAGGACCGGCAAAAAGAATTGGAACGCTGTCTGACGGAGTTGGTCACCACGGCCTCGGTGTCGAGGAGCATGCCGGATGAACGGTTCGCCAAATTCAACGCCTTGTATCGAGACATCCTGCAAGACGCGGGCAAAGCCGCTGAAGACTTGCCGCGTTCGCAGTCCGTCGCGCCTCTTGCGGAGGTTGAGAAACCGGATGCCGCTGCCGAGAAGCCAGCGGCCTCTAAGAGGAAAGAAACCGCAGCCGCAAATCCGCATCCTCCGAAATCGAATGACTCGATGACGACCATCGTCTTGATCGGAATCGTGCTGTTGGGTGGCGCGGTGGCGGCTTGGATGTTCTTGAAGCCGAAGTCGAAGAAAGCCGCTTGGGAATCAGTGCCAGAGCACGAGCCAGCTCCGTTGACTTTCGGGGGCAGCACGGGGCCCGAGTCGCGATCTGGTCCGGAGTTTGTCTCGTCGCCGATGGATGCCCCTAAACCACGACCACGACCGGCGAGTACCAGTGGTGGACAATCTGGTTCGTCCCCCAAACCTACGGCGAAACCCGCTGCGTCCGGAGCGACGACGAATCCCAAACCAAAGCCAAGCCCCCCGACTCCACCGAGCAGCACCTAACGCTGCTGATTCGTGACATGGCCGTGGTTGCCGCGCATCCTGCGACGTAGATCACAATTGATTTCGATTCCAACTCGCGAACACATCGCGATCCCTTCTCACAGGCCCATTCAGGCCCGGAGCAACTCCACGATGACTCGACGTTTTCTTTCGCTGACTCTCACTGTGGCACTCGCGGCTGCGGTCTCATCACCATTGTTCGCCCTCGATACGGTGACTCGCAAGAGTGACAACAAGAAGTTCGGCGGCACGATCATCGATATGTCCAAGAATGAGTTCAAGGTAAAGAAACCCGTTGGCGAGCCGGACGTGTTTCAGGCGAACGATGTCTCCGCCGTGGACTGGGAGGGCGCATCGGGCGATCTCCGTCTAGGTGTGAGTGACGAAAACGGTGGCCGCTTCGAGATGGCGATCCAGCGCTACACCAAGTCTCAGACGGAATCCAAAGGCACTAGCGAACATCTCAAGGCCGAGTTTGCCTACGTGATCGCTCGTGCCACGGCCAAGTGGGCTCTCTCCGATCCTGACAAGCAGGCGGCGGCGATTAAGTTGTTGCAAACGGCTCAGAAATCCCACTCCGACCACTTTCGATACTACGAGTCGGTCAATCTGTTGGGCCAGATGCAACTGGCGTCCGGTGATGCTGCCGGTGCGAGAACGACATATGCCCTACTCGCGAAGGCACCGTGGAGCGACTACAAGCTTGCCGCGCAAATCGCATCCGGTCGTATTTTGATCGCTGAAAACAAGCTCGACGAGGCGGTCAAAGAGTTTGAAGCGGCCGCTGCGGGCGCGAGCGACTCACCCGCCGATCAGCTTCGCAAGTACGAAGCCATGCTCGGCCAGGCTCGCGCGCTGGTCATGCAGGCCAAGCATGAAGAGGCTCTGAAAATCCTAGAGACTGTCACGGACAAAGGCCCTGCGGATGAAGCCTCTCTGCAAGCGGAAGCTTACGTCTTGCAAGGGGACTCGCTTCAGGCACTCGGCCGTGCCAAAGAGGCCGCGCTCGCTTATCTGCATGTTGACATCCTGTTCTCGCGCGAGACCACGCAACACGCTGCGGCGCTGTTCAACCTCTCCAAAGTTTGGAAGTCAGTGCAGCTTCCTGACCGCAGCTCCGAAGCCGAAGCCAAGTTGGTGCAGTTGTACCCGAACAGTTCGTGGCGCAAGAAACTCGCTGGCACCCCTGCTCCAGCGGAGTAGGCCCGCGCTGGCAAGGACGAGCGGCAGGCTCTAGTATTCCACGCGACCACCGCAATCTATGCAATCACCCCACTCAACTGGCGATGCTTGGTTTGCCGTTGCGTGGAGTTTGTCGAGTGGGACTGCTTGTTGAAACACGTAGGGCGGGCACTCTTTCTCGTCAATTCTTGACACGAAATGAGGGGCCAGAGTGCCCGTCCTACAGACCTGTTTCGACAGACGAATAGCCTGCCCGGCCTAGAGCCATCAACACGAAGGAGAGTTCAAAGTGAACGGAATCGAATCGAACCGCACGCAGAGACTTGAGCGTTTCTGGTGTGTGTTGCTGTTCTTCATCGTGGGCATGGCGGTCATTGCTTGCCCACTCACGAGTAGCTTCGCCCAGAATGATCCCGATCCGCTACTAACCAAGCCGTTCGGCGATGGAGTTGCCGAGAAAGGGGTCGATCCCGCAGGTAATGCCGTCCTACCGGGTACGAACCCGAGGCGTCCCGTCCAAGAATCGTTGGTGACGTGGATGATTCGCTCGTCGGGGATCTTCGGCTTCCTCATCCTGCTGGTTTCGTTCGTGATGGTCGCATTGATCATGTCGCTCGCCACACAACTGCGGCGCGAGAATTACCTGCCTCCGTCCTTCATCGATCAGTTTGAACAACGCTTGGAGGCCAAGGACTATCAGGGTGCCTACGAAACGGCCAAGGAGAGCGATTCGTTCACCGGGCGAGTGCTGGCTTCTGGCATGGGGCGGTTGTCACGCAGTTACGAAGAAGCCGAAGCGGGGATGCAGGAAGTGGGTGACGACGAGTCGTTGACGATGGAGCAGAAGATCGGCTACTTGGCTCTGATTGGTAAGATCGCCCCGATGCTCGGTCTGTTGGGCACGGTGCAGGGCATGGTTCAGGCATTCCAAGCGATCGCCACATCGTCCAGCGCACCAAAGCCGTCGGAGTTGGCCGACGGAATCGCGACCGCTCTCTTCACGACACTGGAAGGGCTAGTGGTCTGTATCCCCGCGATGATCTTCCACACCGTCTTCCGAAATCGACTCTCCCGATTTTTGATGGAGTGCGGATTCGTCGTGACGAACCTCATGAAGAACTTTCAGAGCATGGGCAAGCCGACAATCCTCACCAAGCCCGTTGTTGGAGGCGGTTTGCCTGCTGTTCCCGTTGCACCGCAAGAATAATGTTCGCGGTGTGCATCAGGCTCAGGCTCCGCGTGAGCCGTTCGTTGAAATGGTGGGGTGGGCGCTCTTGCCCGTCGGTTTTCAAGCTCAATGACGTGCAAGAGTGCCCGCCCTACAGAGTTCATCCAAGATCGGAATCGAGATGAAACCTCGCCAGCTTGAAGCGAACACGCCGGGCACAGACATGACTCCCGTCATCGACATGGTCTTCCTGCTGATGATGCTGTTTATGATCGTCATCAATTTGGAGAACTCGAAGGCCGAAGATCGGACTCAGTTGCCCAAAGATGGCTTGGCCAAGCCACCGGAAGTGCGGCCAGAACATGAGTTGGTTTTGAACTTGGGCTACAAGCGAAATCGCGACGGCTCAAAAGCGGCTGGCATCCCAACCGTCTACTTCAATGATCGCGATGTTGAGGTCGGTCGGATTGGGATGGAATTGGATCAAGAGCGGCGGGCGATGGAACAGCAACACGGGAAACGAGTGATCGACGATGTGACCGTACTGATCCGGGCGGACGCCGATGTTCCCGCCGGACTCGTGCAGGAACTCGTGCAAAAGTGCCAGCAAAACGGCTTCAAAAAGTTCCTGCTGCGTGCGATGGTCGAAGCGAAGTAATCCGGCGAGCGCAAAGAGTTGCCGGCCCCACACCAACCCGAAGTGTGAACGAGGGTGTCGAACGACTTCGCCCTCGTTCACACTTCGGGTTGGTGTCATCGGGTAAACCATTTCCTGCCGGTCGCCTCAGTAAACCGTCCGCCCACGGACGAAAGGCTTGCGGAATGAAGTTCAAACAGCACCGGTCTCCTGAAACAATCAAACTGGAGCTGGCTCCGATGATTGACATCGCGCTGCTGTTGATGATGTTTTTTGTACTCAATCTGAAGTTCGCGGCACCTGATGAACACTTCGAGCTCAACTTGCCGGCCTCATCTCCGAGCCTGATTCAGAGGGCGGATTTGAATTTGACAGACATCAAGGTCGGACTCCACTCTGATCGCAACGGAGTTTTGACGCAGCTCACCCTCGGCTCGAAGAACCTCGGCAACGATGACGCGGCATTCGAGCGACTCAACCGAGAAATCCTTCAGATCATGGGCCGCCCGGGCAATCCGCTGACGAAGGATGTCGAGATCGAAATTGATGCGGACTATGAAACGCAATACCGGTATGTGGCGAAAGCGGTCTCTCAATGCACTGGCCGAATGGACGTTCAGACGAAGCAAATTGCTCGTTACGTCGAGAAGATCAAGTTTGCTCCCCCTCACAAACCGAAGGCTTGATCGAGACGTTGCCAACAAGGTTCGCGAGTGCCTCGCCTGCTGGCGACCCTGCCGACCCGGCGATATACTCCCGCCCCTTCACAAGACGCCAGAAAGCCGCAGAGGATGTTGGCGGGCGGCGGATGTACCGGACAATTTAAGTGAGTGCATTTCGGAACGTGAGTGCTTTTAGGAACGACGATGGCTCGCAAATCACCCAGTCGATTGGACATGAGAAAACAGGTCGAGGCTGTCGAAGCTCTCGAAGAAGCCGCGGTCAAGGAAAAGAAGCCGCGTAAAGCGGCCGCGCCGCGTGCGAGGAAAGTCAAAGAGAAGCCGGAAATTCGCAAGCGGCTCATTTGGATCGTCTACAGCGGCAGCATGAAAGAAGAAGGGCGATTCCCGTATCACGAGCGTGCGGCCGCCGAGGAAAAGATCGAACAGCTCAAGCTCAAGTCCAAGAAGTTGTACTTCATCCAGCCGTTGAAAGAGATCATCGGTGAGGACGGCGTGATCGTTCCCGTTGCTACCGGATCGCTCGATTTGGATGACGAACCGGTCAAGCCAAAGAAGAAGGTCGCCAAGAAGGACGATGACGACGACGATGATTCCGGTAGCGAACCCGACGAGGACGATGATGACGACGAGTGATTTGCGGGGTGAGTCGCTCTCGATGTGACTCACCTGCGGATGATGATGTTTCTGATTTCACCTGACCCCAGTCGTACTTTTACGACTGGGGTCTTTTCGTTTTGTGTGAATCAACTCCGCGACTATATTGAGTTCAGCGCCTCGGTCGCCGGTGTCGCACATTCCGGCCGAGCAGACCGCAGAGACACTCGCGCCCCGTTCTGTGCGGGGCGAAGCGGCCAAGTCTTGAACCAGCGGGCGATGCTCACCAGACTCTCCGCGAAGTGACGTTCCTCACTCCGCTCTGAACATGCGTGCGGTAGTCATGGGGCGGTCATTGGGCAAGGTTCAAGTCGGGCCGCAGCCGCTCCTCTCGATATACTTCACGCGGCCGAAACTGACACCAACCCGAAGTGTAAACGAGGACGCCACTCACATCCTCGCTTACGCTTCGGGTTAGTGTGCAGCGGTCGCAAATGTGTCAGTTTCGGCCGCGTGAAGTATCACTTCGTCTCTCAGTCATGCACTTCTCAATTCGCCGCGGAAGACTTTCATGTCGGACACGGACCTCGGTTGGACCACAAGGCGCGTGATTTCGGCACGAGCCGATGTGCTGAGCCGCAGGAAAACCGGCAAATCATTCCTCCCGCAGATGACGACATGGATTGAGCAGCTCAGCTCGGACATGCCTGAGTTGCGAGCGGGTGGCGCTTTGGCGATCTGCCTGTTCTCCGACCTTCTGAAGCAGACACAGCGCGGCGCAGTGGCCTCGGTCTTGGTTGGACTCTTGCGAGAGGCCGATGAGAAAGTTGGCGACAACGTTTGCCAAGCCTTGAAGAAATTTCCTTTTGAGGCGTTCGATGCAGTCATGATCTGCATCGGTTCCACAAGTTCACTGGTGCGTACGCGCGCCGTCAGCGTACTGGCCGACTCCGTTGAATTATTTCCCTCCGTCGCGGAGACCTTGTTCAAGATGCTGGACGATCCGTCACCCGAGGTTCGCCTTGAAGCGTCGCGTGGCCTTGCGGGGACCAAGCCGTTTCGCCCGGAAACTCTGGATCGAATGCTCGTCTTGTTGATGAGTTCGGTTCCAACGGATCGCTTGGGAGCCGTGATTGCGATCGGTCGAATGGAACCCGATTCCGTGGAGGAGCGGGAGCGTTGTTTGGCCGCTTCCCTCGCCGCGTTTCGAGACTGCGATCCCGCCGTTCGAGATGCTTCGCATTACGCGATCGAGCATCTCGAACCAGATGTGATCCGGAGGTATCAACTCTTCTTGAAAGCCATCGAAGATCCCAATGACATCGTCGCCCGATCTGCGGTTTCGATCATTCGCGACATCGCGAAGTCGGGCCACGATTGCCGGAGTGCAATTCCCGGCCTGATTCAAAACCTCTCGCGACGCGATGACGTACTTCGAAGCGGTTGCTGCAAAGCGTTGTCAGTGATCGGAACGTCCGCCCCCAAGGTAGTTCCCGCGTTGATTGCTCAGCTACAGGATCCCAGCCCATTCTTGGTGGCCGCAGCTGCCCAAGCACTTTGGGATACCGCCAAACGTGTCGAGGAATCCCTGCCTGTGATTGAACTCCACATGCAATCACACGAGATCGGTGTGCGAGAACGATTCTGCACGGTCTTGTTTTCCATGGGCACTGCCGCTCGACCATTGGCAGGAACGTTGGTCAACGCACTGGATGATCCAGAGTGGGATCTCGTTTGGGCCGCAACCGACGCCTTGGGGGAAATGCGGCCATCGGGCCCAAAAATCATTCGTGCAATTCGCCGACTCCGGAAGCATCGCAGCCCCATCGTTCGTTCTGCTGCGGAGCGGGCCTTGGAAAAGATTGGTGGCCACTTTGAGTCATCTGTCCTCGATTCATTCACCGCGGCGGCCGATCGCGCCCGTGAACTATGCCGTCAAGCATTCGATCGTATTCGATCAAGTCTAAAACGGTGACCGTTCCCATGCAGTCCAACGGCGAACCGCGCCATCTGTACCTCGCACGACCCAAAGTGAGTGGCTTGTTTCGTTTAACCGCGTGGGCAACGCCCCGCGCGAATGCGGCAAAACGGCTTTCAACATCGCTCGATGCGCGGGGCGTTGCCCACGCGGTTAAACGAAGCCGTCTTGGCCGTGCAAGGTATCTCGTCTGAACCGGTGATATTGAAAACTCGCACCGTGTTCCCGGCATTTTGTTCGATTCGTTCGGTCCAACGTCGCAATTAGTGGGGCTGAGTGCTTGAGAAACTCCCGTCGTTGCTTGGCCTCGCCAATGCTGTCCGGCTAGAGTGGGCGGGACGGTCTTGATGTCACTGGGGTCGAAACAGCGAGGTCTTC
>JAYTGQ010000782.1:0-1236 GCA_043733345.1 Schlesneria sp. | reverse complement strand
CCGGTTCTTTTCCAACGAAGAAACCGGCGGCTAGCGCCGTGCCGCTCAGAATATTTTCCCAAAGTGAGTGCCATTGGGCCTCAGCCCTCCGGTTCTTGGGCGTCAGCCCGTTTTCTAAGAGCCGGGGGGCTGACGCCGCCCCGCTCGGAAGTGTCTCCACATGGGCCGCATCTGGTACGGATCGCGGCGGGAGACTGAACGCAATCAGGCACAGCAGCAATTGTGAGACGGCTGGCATCGAGATGCCTCCCGCGCCGAGCAAGTGAACGACCAAGACCACGGCGGCGATGAAGGCCCATCGTCCGACATCAGGCCAAACAGGCGTGCCTGTGTCCGCGAGCCAACACCAAACACCAGCGACACAAAACCAAACTCCCGGCAGGACAATGAGTCGGTCGTCCCATTCGCCGTTGAAGACCATCAGGCTGGCGAACACCAAGAGTGGCGCGGCACCGGCGCACCAGAACGGCCACGATGACGCGGAATTTGTTTCAAAATCACGAGGCTCTGTCTCGTAAATCAGCCGCAGGGCGCTCGCCCCGGTTGTTTTGTCGAGAACCGGGGCTAGCGCCGCGCGGCTAATTCGTTTTTCGGGACAGAGCCTAACACGGAGCTGCTCATGCTGGACGGTCATGCGAGTGCAGATCGTCATCGCGATCAACATCACCAACCCCACGAGCGACACCACTCCGCCGGTCGCCGCAAGATCAAAAAAGAGGTTATGAGGATCGGCGATCTCCTCGCTGGCCTCGGGCAGTTTGTACTTCAAGTAATGCTGACGAAAGTTTCCCGGCCCGACGCCGAACCACGGATGAGCGGCCACCAGTCGCGCAGTCGCCTGCCAGTACTGCAACCGGTACGAGACCGACTTCGGAGCCTCCGACAACACCTCGAGATCGAGGCCGCCCGTTTGAATCAGCACAGCAACGACAATCCCGGCAACCAACCCGCCGATCCCCGTGACCGCGACCGCGCGGCGAATCCACGGCGTGATGGCGTCACCGCGCCGCAGTGACAACAGCAGTCGGCCTCCCGCCAAGACAGCGAGACCGCAGACTGTTCCCAAGACCGCCGTGCGACTCTTCGTCAGCAGCAAGCACCACGCGATCAACGCCACCGAGGCGACGAAGAGGGCGGCTTCGTACCTCGCGCAGCCAAGAGTGAGAGATTTCTGAGCGGGGTGGCGTAAGCCCCCCGGTTCTTGGGCGTCAGCCCTTTTGCAAAGAACCGGGGGGC
>JAYTGQ010000781.1:0-3892 GCA_043733345.1 Schlesneria sp. | reverse complement strand
CTCACGCGAAGGCGCGAAGCCGCGAAGAAGACAAAGATCATGGGGTTTCCCTTCGCGGCTTCGCGCCTTCGCGTGAGACCTTTTGTCCCCAATCCTCCGCACCATTGGAAACACGAGAGATGCCGTCCTTAATCAGCTCGGCACCGAAGTTGATGAGGTAGCCCAACCGTTTGTCAGCCAGTCGGAGATAGGTCAGCAACTGCTTCTTATGCACGCGATGAATCTCTTCGACCGACTTCAACTCCAGAATCACCGAGCCGGCCACGATGATGTCTGCGCGGAAGCCTTCGTCGAATTTGAGTTCGTCATAGACGATCGGGACCGGCACTTGCCGCTCGACCGACAGGCCGCGTTTTTTGATCTCGTAGGCCAAGGCGACTTCATAGACCGACTCCAATAGGCCGGGGCCGAGCTTTTGATGCACTTGGAAGGCGCAATCGACGACGATCTTGCCGATTTCGTTTTCGGTCATGGTTTGTTCCTGAAAGGGGCTCACGCGAAGGCGCGAAGGTAAGAAGAGGAAACATGAAGGGCAGGAGGAATTGTATTTCATCTTCGCGGCTTCGCGCCTTCGCGTGAGCCATCTGTCCCTTGAAGCGCGGCGAACAACTCGTCCTTCAACCGGTCGCGGGTTTGTTGCAGGTCGGTCATCAGGAGTTGGTCGGCGGCGAGCAACTCATCGGGGTCGGTGTGCGCGACGCTGGTGTCGTGCGGGTTCTTGATGTCGAGGTTGTAGCCTGCGGCTTGGACTTGCTCGACCGGAACCTTCCAGGCTTGCTCGGTCTCCTTCCGCTTCTGCCACCACTTCTTTTCGAGGTCGAACTCTTCGATGCGGATCGGCTTCGTCTTGTTGTAGGACTTGGCTCCCGGTGGATAGGGGTGCTCGTAGAACCAAATCTCTTTGGTCGGCTCCCCCTTGGTGAAGAACAGCAGGTTCGTCTTGATGCCCGTGTACGGACTGAAGACGCCGTTCGGCAGCCGGACGATCGTGTGCAGGTTGCACTGGGAGGGCGAGGCTCCCGCCGAGCCGCGATGATCGAGCGACGCCCGAAGACGGCTCGGCGGGAGCCTCGCCCTCTCAAGCACGTCAGAAAGCCGCCCGTGCCGCAGGCGGGGTCCAGCAGCTTTTCGCCGAGCTGCGGGTTGACCATGTCGACCATGAACTGCGTGACGGCTCGCGGCGTGTAGTATTCGCCCGCGTTGCCCGCGCTTTGCAGGTCTTTCAGGATCTGCTCGTAGAGGTCGCCGAAGACGTGCCGGTCCTCGGAGCGGTTGAAATCGAGACTCTCGTTGAGCCGGTTGATGACCTGCCGCAGCAGCGTCCCGTTCTACATGTATTGATAGGCGTCCTCGAAGACATCGTGGATGACTCGATGCCGCGGACTGGCATCGGCCGACAGAGCCTTGAGCGTCGGGAACAGCTTGTTGTTGATGAACTCCAACAACCCGTCGCCGGTCAGCCCTTCGGCATCCGTCGCCCAGTTCCGCCACCGCAATTCTTCGGGGATCGGCGAGCGATACCGATTGACGGTCAGCTCCCATTCCTGCTCGCGGTCATCGAAGATTTTCAGGAACAACAGCCAAGGCGGCCCTAAGCCTGCGGCAATTTGAACCGTTTCAGATGGGAATCGTCTTGCCCTTGGCAAGTATCTCCTGGACCAGCGTATCGAGTTGATCGTTGGGAACCATGCGGACGTGATGCGCCTTCAAGATGTCGTTGACCGTCGCGCGAGCCTCATCATTCTTGGAGTGGAACTCGCCCACAATGATCAGCTTCAATTCCCCAAATTTCTCGTGCTTATGACCGTAGATTGACTCGCCTTCGATGGCATAGGGTAGCGCCTTTCGGACTGAGTCGTCGGGATCTTCCGCGATGAAGCTCACGGGCTGAATCAGGTTGAAGCGGCCGTTCTGAAAGCCAAACGGGAACTCAACCGGCTTTTTGAAGTAAGGAACATCAACTGGCACTGACTCGCGCAGTTTGTTTCCGAGCCGCGCATTCCGTAACCGTTCCGCCACGACAGTCTGAAAGCGTTTCTTGGGAATGTGCGTTTGAGCCATCTCGCGCCCAACAAGGGAATCAAACAGCTTGGCGAGATCGTCATCGGGACTCGACACACGCATCGCCGTCGGTGGTGTGATGCGGATCAGGTTGGCGCGGCTGTCGATGAACGATTGAAGTTGATCGCAGGTGCGGATCTTCGTTGATTCGCGAGCGATTCGTTCCTCCATGCCATTCTTGAAAAGGCGAATCTGCTTCCAATCGTGCTCCTTGCATCCGAAGAACTGCTTGACCCGACGGTTGTCATTCGACATCCGCACTGAGAGGTACTTCCGTTCCGGGCAGAAGAGCAACACACCCACGTTGGCGGCTTCGAGCCGTGCGGGATCGGGACAGTATTGAATGAGGCTGTAGAACCCCTTGTGAAACGTCATGCCTCGCCCTCCGAATTGCCGTAATTCAAGTCGTTCTGTCGATGCTTTGGCCCGAGAAGACGGCCTTCGATCTCATTTGCAGTCTGACCCGCACGCTGAACGATCAGTTTCACCAATCGCTTTCGCGTCGAAACACTCACGCCCCACTCGCTTGGTATCGACCCAACAATGGCCTCGACTGCGGCCTTCTCAAGTTTACCAAGTCGCTCTGCAACCTCGCGAACAGCGGACCGGTCCCAAAAATCCCGAAACTCGGGAAATAGCCCGTAGACCTCAAAATCGTCGGGGATTTTGATCTGATCGAGGTCGAGCCGAACGCTGTTCTCCGCCGCAAAGCAGTGGGTATGGTCAATCGCCACCATTCTCAACTTGCCCTTGGCCGTTTTCGTCGTGCTGAGGAAGACATTGTCGGTGACCGCCATCAACTTCGACTTTCGGTCTCGATTCATGACCTAGGTGTCGAACACAACGAGCTTTGAGATGTCGTCCGAATTCACCAGTTGGCGAAGTTGTTTCTTGGAGCCATTCCACACATCTCCGGGTTCAAGTTTGGCGATGAAAGCAGGCCCGGATTTCGCTTTGCCGCCGGAGTAGAAGCGAATGTCGTCGATCTTGTCATCAACGTTGACCAAACCGTAGTCGAGTGTTTGGAGTCCGAGCCACTCCGCGAGCTGCGTTCCGACGAATTCACTCGCGAGACAATGTGTACCTGCCGGGTTGCCGATGGCTTTGAGAAATCCTTGGCCGATGTCTGTCTCGACGATGACGACGTTCGTGCTCGACTGACGTGAGTCGATGGGCCGAACGATGTATTGGGGATGCCATCGGCCGACCACGTCAGGTTCCCTGCAACAAACGATGGACGGCGGCGGAGCGGAGTTGGGTGCTGGCGGACTCGGCCAGCGTCAGCTTGGCTTCCAAGACATCGAACATCCCATTGCCGACGGTGTGGTGGTTGTCCTTCGCCTCAATGACCGCCAGCGGGAGGTTCGGCTTGTGAAACAACAGATAGTCGGCGAATTTGCGGTCGCCGCGTTTCACCGTCTGGCCGCGAACCATGACTCGGCCATCGGTGAAGTAGTACTGCTCTCGAATCTGGTGCATCAAATCCCAACCGGCCGCCTCCAGGGCGGGGGTGATGAACTTGGTGCAAATGTCCCGTTCGGTCAGAGACTTCTTGTTGATGTTGCTCATGGAGGAAACACTTGAAGGCGGGGAATCGGTCTGGGTGGTACACCGGTCTTGTAATCGCCGCCGCCACACATCAAACGGAGAGTTCCGCCACGCCCGCCCCGGATGATTGAGGGAGCTTTGACTGACACTTGGCCACGGAGTGCTTGATTGCGGGTTGAGTGGTGTTCTTGCGAACTCGTCTCCATACGGGGCTGTTCCACGAAGCCCATGAATCAGGCGATCGGAAAGAGTTGTCTGGCCCACACCAACCCGAAGTGTGAAC
>JAYTGQ010000780.1:0-3896 GCA_043733345.1 Schlesneria sp. | reverse complement strand
CTAGCCCCGGTTTACGTTCTCTCAAACCGGGGCTAGCGCCCTGCGGCTCATCTCATCTCAGGCGGTTTCACTTCGGGAACTTATTGCGGCCTCGCCCCTAACAGCCTGTTGAAAAATGTAGGGTCGGCCTCTGGCTTGCCCCTTTTTCAACTGCATTTACGGGCAAGCGAGACGCTTACCCTACGTTTTTCAACAGGCAGCTCAGCCAGACTTCAGCCTTTGAACTTCACGGCTCCGACCAACTGCGTGCGAGCGGATGAATCAGCCAGAACTGTGTGGCCAAGAGGATCGCCGTCAAGAAGACTGTTGTCAGAGCGAACCCCGGCGCGACGCCGCACATGGCGAACATCACACCGGACCCCACCAGCACCGCGATGAACGCGACCGCCTGTACAATCCCGACCCACCACTTTTTGCCCAGCAACTGATTGATGGCTGACATCTGACACATCAGGCAAGCGGCGAGCGGCGCGAAGACAACCGCGATCCCCGCCACGTAAGCTCCGGTCGGCATGGCGAGCAAGAGTGTCACTTGAGCCACACCCACGGGAAGCACCACGAACCGCTGTTCCCACAGCGCCGCCCACAACTTGGTGAACAGCAGATGGCATGGATCGACAGGGAGCAGCATCAAGCTCCCCCACGTCCGGTCGCGAAACTCGGCCGTGAGCAGCGAGTCGAACCGCACCGAGATCACCAGCGACGCGACGATGATCGACATGATCGAGAAGAAAATGGCCGCACCACCAAAATCTCGTGTGTCGTGAGCGATCACGGCGAGGAAGCTGAACAACCCCATCGCAGCCACGACATAAAACAGCGACATCAAGTTCACCCGTTTCCGCTCTTCACTCAGGATGTAAACGTCCTTCCAAAAGAACGGTCGATCCGAACACCGCGGTCGCCTTGACGGACGCGCTGCAACAACTCGTGTCTGAGCGGGGTGGCGTAAGCCCCCTGGCTCTTCGGCGTCAGCCCCCATTGTCGAGACGCCCGAAGTGACGGAAGGCCGTTCGGCGGTCTGCTCAACGTCCGTCAGCAGAGCGCGATCATCCAAGCCTAAAGCAGGTTCTGGACGAACCCGAGTCGAAGTGAAATATCTCGCCCACAACTTTCGTCGCTGACCGACCGCGCGGCCTTGGCTGGCCTCTTCCTCGACGAGTCGCCCGTCGCTGGCATCACTTTGCCATTGGAAGTGCATTCCCAGCGAGGCGACTCCGGCGCAGACCGCCGCCGTGACAAAGTGCATCCAATAACCCAACTCCAGCGGCGAGAAGAGGCCCGGACTGGTCAGTGCCTGCGACACGCTGACAGACGGCGAATACAGCGCGAGCTGCCGACAAAACAGCTCGACCGGTGCCGTGTCTCCCGTGGTCCACCACCAGCCCCAATAGATCATCTGTGACACAGCCGCGAACGCCATGTTGTAAATGACGAGGACCGACCCCGTGACATTGGCCGCCATTTTCTCGGGATTCTGCGCGTTGCACGTCAGCACGCCCGCCAGCATCGCCATGCTGCCGACCAACGCCGCGATCAACGCCAGTCCGAACGCTCCCGCCACGAGTTGATCGCGCGCGACGCCTCCCAAAGTGAAAGCCAACAACGCCAGCGGCAACAGCAACAGGAGTGACCAGCAGATCGTTCCCCAACGGGTCAGGGTCTTTGCCCAGAGCAACGTTTGCGCGTTGAGACCCGTCAACCGCACGATGTCGCGCATCTCGCGAGACAACTCCCAACAGACCGCCTTGGACGCATACTGTACGCCGCCAAACCCGATCGCGACCGCCGCGACCCAGATCAGTTGCAGCATCGCCACGCGACCGGTCACCGGTCGCGGCCACCGCCACGTAAACCACGTCGTCGCGGCCAGCACTCCCGCCACCAACAATGGCAACACCATGAGCAACGCCGGCCGCCACCGAGTCGCCTCATGCCGCAGTGACCAACCGACGAACACGCGCGTCACCGCCCCAAGGCCGATCCGGCACGCATCATGAACCGGCTCATTGGGAGGTGCCGCAATCATCTTGTCCGCCATCGGAGAAACTCTCATTCGAGTTGTGAAAGGCCGAGAAACCCACGCCGAGTCGATGGCGAGCCGCATGCCTCACGCTTGGCCTGCATTCACTGTGAGTGCTGCCGGCTCCAAGCCAGCATCTGTTCGATTTGGTTGGTGAAGTACGTCGCCCGGTCGGCCTGATTGGCAGGGACATATTGCAACTGGCCCTTCACCCGGTTCGCAATCCGCTCGATGACGGGGGCGAATTCGGCGGGTTTTTGAAAGGGAGTCGGCTTGCGACCGGAAAGCGGTGAGGACGTGTCAGTGGTTCGGCTTCGGATGAGTGAAAAGACCATGACAGACTGACGCAGCGTTTGCCCCGTTTCGCTATCCGGTCCCCAGATGGCGACCTTGTCCTGCCAATGCTTCAGCATCTCCAACACGATCTGGTCCGCTTCGGGCTGCCGGGCGAAGGCGATCAGATATTCCGCCAGCATCTCGGTAAGAGCCGGATCGTGCGGGTGGGACTTGTGAAACTTCTCCAGCAGCGCGAGCGTTTCCTTTCGGTTGATGCCGGGAGTGATGCTCAGATGGACATCACTCTTTGGTTCGTAGTCCTTCAAATCCCAGACAACTTTGTCGCGCGTGATGGTGGCCTGCTCCCGCTCAAAACGGGGGCTGTTCAGTTCCAAATTGTCACTCGTCATTCCCGCGAATGTGACTTCGATGCGGCACCGCCCAATCGGTCCCGACCAGTGGCCACCGGTTTTCAGAATGTACTCGACGTGACTTGATGCCAGTTGCTGCTCCAGTGCCGCCCGGTCATCCTTCGGAACCAACTCGCCAAGTGAGTTTTCGATGGACCGCGAACCGACCATCCACGTCGATCTGAACGCCACTTTGGTCGAGTACGAAACCGTGATTGTGACCGGCTTCTCGGGTGGGAATGTCATCTCCCACAGTTGCCAATAGGTCGTCCGTTGACTGGGGAACCCATCCGGGGACTTGTCGGGCGTGGTTTCTTTCACAGTCTTGAACTCGACAGCCTTTCCCTGAACGGACGCTTTGAAGTCCTTCAACTCGTCTGCGTAGTTATTAGGGAAGCCGACCTGCATCGTTTCATATTTGTTGCCCGTGTTCTTCATCGTGAACACGACATCGACGTGGCAGGCATCCTTGGACAGCTTGAGCTTCACCACTTCCTCGACCATCGCCACGTTCGTCTTCTCGCGTCCCTTGATCGCTAGGTTCTTCCCGCCACTCAACGGATCAGGAGCGATGTCGGCGAACGCGGCCGTCCCGCGAGAGAGTGCGAGGCAAGCCGCCAATAACCTTGGTAGATGCAACCGCTTTGTCGTGTTCTTCATTTTGCCGTGGAACAACATGGTCAGCCTCGCTCTTTCTGTTTCTGGCGATGATCTAGCGAACGACTCCAATCTATACCTCGCGCGGTCAGTGATGAGACCTCTGAGCGGGGCGGCGTCAGCCCCCCGGTTCTTGGGCGTAAGCCAGCGGTGGAAGAACCGGGGGGGCTGACGCCCAATGGCACTCACTTTGATCAAGTAACCCGCAGCGTGAGCGAGGGAAACAAAGGAAACCCGACTTGTAATCGCCCTCGCTCACGCTGCGGGTTACTAAAGTGAGTGCCATTGGACTGGCGTCAGCCCCGCTCAGAAACCTCTCATTTTGTGCCGCGTGAGGTATAGCTGGTTCATCCGATGTTTTGAGGGGAAGCACGAATTTGGTGAGCAGGGTGCGGTCGTCATTGTCTTCATCCTGAAAGGATGTCAGCCATTAGTTCTACTGTCCGATTCAGCCAGATGTAGGGTGGGCACTGCCCACCAATCCGCAACTCCTTGTGGTGGGCAGTGCCCACCCTACGGAAAGTCGGACA
>JAYTGQ010000779.1:0-10383 GCA_043733345.1 Schlesneria sp. | reverse complement strand
CGGGCTGCAACGCGAACGACTGCCGCACCGCCCATCGTGCCCGATCAACCGTGTACCCTTCGAGGCTCTCGCCAATCAGCGAGATCAGCACGACCAAGCCCGCCGTTTCATGCTCTCCCAACACGATGGCCGCGAGACACGCAATCGTCAGCGCGAGATCCGCACCGACTCGCCCCGACAGCAAGCCATCGAGAGCGTGATACAAAATCCTCGCCCCGCCCAAGACTGCCGCCAGCAGCGCGAGGCGATAACCAAACCAAGCGTTCGGCAGTTTGGCGGCGATCTTCGTCAGGCCAGTCATGGCGACAGAGGTCGTCGAGGATGGCGTTCCGACCGAGAGTACCCAATCACCAATCAACAACGCGGCGACGCAGGCCGTCAGCACATACAGCGGTGCCGACTGGTAATGAAAGTTGCTGCGAGCCTCACCGCGCAGCGACGAGGCATCACCACGCAGCATCTCGCAGGTCGATTCGGGGATGTAGTGCAAGGCGTGAGACCAAGGGGGGAGATGAATCAAACGAGGCGGAGCGTTGGACGGTTTCTATTTTCGCCTGGCAAAACAAGCCCGACGCGCAAGCGAGGGCTTCACCGTCATCGAAGGTCCAGCCCTCGCTTGCGCAGCGGGCTTGTTTGGAAATAAGCTCTCAGCGAAGTTTGCGGTTTCGTCACCACATCACGTTCGTGCCATTTTCCAGCTTCAGCACGACGAACGAGCCGGTCGAGAGTGTCGGAGCCAACTGTCGGAAGTCAGACTCGATCACGAACCGCCCGTTGCGTTGCTTGTCGAGTGTGATCGTTCCCACTTCGGACTCGTGGACGTAGACGAGCAACTCCGTGCCGGGTGGCAGCGCGACGTTCTCGATCACGATCACCAGTTTTTGTCCGTCGGGCGTGCTGGTTTCCGCACGGCTGCTGGTGAATGTGGCCGTTCCCTTGGCGTGCAGATTCCCACGGCAGCCTCGCAACGGAAGTTGCTTCCGGTAGGTGGCGGCTTCCATCGACTGCGGCAGAGCGGACAGTCCCACGGCAAGTCCAATCAATCCAAACACAGCGGCACGCAGAAGTCGGTTCATGAGAGTTCTCAACAAAAGTGGCATCAGGCAAGTTGGCGTCAGATCGCGTGGCAGGTGATGAACCCCGTCCATTCTGCGAGGCAGCATAAAGTGACATGGGGGCGCTCGCCAGACGGAGTTGATTGCCAACCGAAGTCCGGCTTAGCCCGGATGATTCATGAGGAACCACGAAATACTCGAAAAACACGAAAGTGAAGAGCGTTGCGATCAGAGCATCTCAAGAGATCGTGTGTCGCGCCATTGTCGTCGCTCGAGACCAGAACTCTCGTCTCTGCTTTACTTTCGAGTCTTTCGCGTATTTCGTGGTGAATAATCCGGCTTAGCTTTGTTAGCCGGACTTCGGTTGGCGGAAGATGTTCCTTGCAGAGAAGTCCGGCTTTAGGAAAAGCCGGACTTCAAACGGCCGTTAGCGGAAGGGTGGCGAAAACAACAGGCTGCGAATATGACGTGCCGATGTCGGCTCGGTGATGTCCTGCGAAAGGGCAATTTGTTTTCAACACATCCCTCTTGATGGCATTCCCATGACCGTTTTTCGCCCAGCCCGTGTCCGCATCTCCCCTCTGATGTTCGCATCGGTTCTGCTGCTGTCGTCCGTGACGATTCAGGCCGACGAACCGAAGCCGTTTCCCGGTGTGAAGACGGAGTACCACGGGTTCGATCGCTACGACTTTGTGGTCGATGGCCAGAAGTCACTCGTCGTGACACCGAAGTCGGCGGCGAAAGGATGGCCGTGGATTTGGCGGGCCGAGTTCTTCGACCATCGTCCCGAGATCGATCTGGCCCTCGTCGAACGCGGGTTTCACTTGGTCTACATGAACGTCGGCAACACGTTCGGTTGCCCCAGCGCGATGCAGCATTTCGACGAGTTCTACAAGGTCCTGACCGAGCAGCATGGCCTGTCGAAGAAGCCCGTGTTGGAAGGACTCAGTCGCGGCGGACTGTATGTCTACAACTGGGGCGCGGCGCATCCCGAGCAGGTCGGAGTGATCCTCGGCGATAACCCGGTCTGTGACTTCAAGAGCTGGCCGGGCGGCAGGGGAAAGGGACCGGGGAGTGCGAACGATTGGAAGAAGCTCATCGTCGATTACGGCTTCGCTGACGAAGCCGCCGCGCTGGCCTATGACAAGAACCCGATCGACAACCTCGCGCCGCTGGCCAAGGCCAAGGTGCCGCTGCTCCACATTTGTGGCGATGCGGACGAAGCGGTCCCGTATCCGGAGAACACCGTCCTCTTGAAGTCCCGGTACGAAGCCCTTGGCGGCAAGATGCACGTCATCGTGAAGCCCGGCTTCAAACATCACCCGCATGGCTTGGATGACCCGACACCGGCGGTCGAGTTCATCCGGAAGGAACTGGGCTTGAAGTGAGGAATCGCCGTGTGTTGCATGCGAGGCCGCATGAGCGATGAGCTTCACCGATTTGAACAGTGGGTTAACACCCACGGCTATTTGCTGGCGTCGCCTCGCGACTATGACCACCAATGACCGACTGCACCCGCCGCTCTCCCCCCTCAACACAGCGGCTTCCCGATGCTCTGGGCCGCTTCTATAATCCGCCCGCTGGCGAACTCGGGCCGTTGGATGTGTCTCGGTGCTACGGCGGGCAACGACCTCGTTCATGCGGCTCGTTTTGTTGACGGTGAATTGGTGGAAACGATGGGGGGGCAAGCTCCCCTTCTCCCCGTTGAAAAACCCCACCGGGCTTGCCCCGGTGGAATCAGGTCTTTGCACTACTCATGTCCGTTGTTTTTTTAAGTAGTGCAAAGACCCGCGAGCCACCGGGGCAAGCCCGGTGGGGTGGTTCAACAAACAGCTCACGATTGGTAACTGACCCCTGATTTGCGACTCTTGGAACTCACTCAGCTCAAGGACTACAGCGGTGCTTCGGACTCATACCTGCGGTGAATTGCGGCTCGCTTCTGTCGGACAAACGGTCACGCTGTGCGGTTGGGTCAACACCTATCGCGACTTTGGCGGACTGGTCTTCATCGACCTGCGCGATCGGTATGGTCTGACGCAGGTCGTGTTCAATCCGACCAAAGCTGAGATGCACGAGGTCGCCCGCACACTGCGCAACGAGGACGTGATTCGAGTCACCGGCCAAGTCGTGGCTCGTCCTCACGACATGCAAAACGCCAAGCTGGCCACCGGCGAAATTGATGTTCAGGCAGGCGAACTCGAAGTCCTTAACAAGAGCAAGACGCCGCCGTTCTTCCCGACACAGACCGACCTCCCCAACGAAGAGCTGCGTCTGAAGTACCGCTTCGTCGATCTGCGTCGCCCTGAAGTCCAGCAGGCTTTGATCCTCAGACACAAGATGTCGAAGGCGACGCGAGATTACTTCGACGAGCAGCAGTTCCTCGAAATCGAAACGCCGATGCTCGGCCGCA
Source organism: Schlesneria sp. (assembly GCA_043733345.1). Taxonomy (GTDB): domain Bacteria; phylum Planctomycetota; class Planctomycetia; order Planctomycetales; family Planctomycetaceae; genus Schlesneria. The sequence goes on along the minus strand of JAYTGQ010000779.1, from coordinate 6,918 downwards.
GCACGCCCGAGGGGGCGCGAGACTATCTCGTTCCGAGCCGCGTTCACGAAGGCTGCTTCTATGCACTGCCGCAGTCCCCACAAATCTACAAGCAGATTCTGATGGTGGCTGGCTACGACCGGTACTTCCAACTCGCGCGGTGCTTCCGCGACGAAGACCTGCGCGCGGACCGGCAGCCCGAGTTCACTCAGATCGACGTGGAGATGGCCTTCGTCCAACAGGAAGACATCCTCAGCACGATCGACGGCCTGATGGCGCGGCTCGTGAAGGATTTGCGTGGTGCCGAGCTTCAGCTCCCGCTGCCACGGCTCACCCACCGCGAGGTCATGGAACGCTTCGGCAGCGACAAGCCCGATCTGCGTTTCGATCTCGAATTGAAGTGCCTCGGCGACATTGCCAGCGCGTGCGACTTTGGCGTCTTCAAGTCCACGATGGAAAGTGGTGGTCGTGTGCGAGGCATTCGCGTTCCGCAAGCCGCTGAAAAATATAGCCGGAAGCTCATTGATGAGCTGACCGAATTCGTCAAGCAATACGGAGCGAAGGGTCTCGCGTTCTTCCGCGTGAAGGATGGGGAACTCGATTCGCCGATCGCCAAGTTTTTCAACGCCGATCACCAGAAAGCGATCATCGCCCGCATGGCCGCTCAACCGGGCGATCTCCTGTTCTGCGTCGCCGACACGTTCAAGGTGAGCTGTGCCGCGCTGTCGGCCCTCCGCAACCGACTGGCTCGCGAACTGAAACTCTTCGATCCGCAGGAACTCAAGATCGCGTGGGTCTGCGACTTCCCGATGTTCCAGTGGAACGCCGAAGAGAACCGCTGGGACGCCGAACATCACCCGTTCTGCCAACCGGTCGAGGAAGATATCCCCTTACTCGACACCGATCCGGGCCAAGTCCGCGCCCAGTCCTACGACCTCGTCTGCAACGGCTACGAAGCGGCCAGCGGCAGCGTCCGCATCCACGACCCCGCCGTCCAGCAGCAGATTTTCAACCTGCTCGGCATCACCAACGAAGAGGCCGAAGCCCGCTTCGGCTTCCTCCTCGAAGCCCTCCGCTACGGAGCACCACCCCACGCGGGAGTCGCCCTCGGACTCGACCGCTGGGTGATGCTGTTCCTCGCCTCCGACAACATCCGCGATGTGATCGCCTTCCCAAAGACCCAGAAGGCCAGCGACATGCTGACCGGCGCCCCGGCCACCGTCGATCTGCGGCAACTGCGCGACCTGCACATCAAGGTGGACGTGCCGAAGTAGAATGGCTTCGACCCGCTCCGTCACAGACCTGTTACAGGATCGTTCGCCATGAGTAAGTTCGAGTCGATCCACATCCAAGGCTTCCGCCGCTTGGTCGATGTGAAGCTCGAACTGCGCCCGCTGATGGTGATGATCGGTGCCAATGGATGCGGAAAGACGTCGTTCTTGGACGCATGGCGGCTCCTTGGAAGGTCTGCCGAAGGAAAACTATCCGATGGGATATCGATACTGGGTGGCTTCAGCGAACTTTGTACGAGACCGCGTGCTACCGTTACTGAAGTGAAACCTCTTGGATTGGGAGTGAAGCTGACGAAGCCACCCCATGACTACTTCGTGCAGTTGGAGCCTCTTGGTTGGGGCTACAATATTGTGAGTGAACGATCGAGCCTTTCATTCGGCCCAATGCACAACGTTGGTTTCGCAGATCCTGAGACGGAGTTATCGCAATCGTCGTTGAAAGAGGTCCGGGCGTTTCGGGACATATTATCGTCCACCTTCTTCGCCCGACCATTTGATTTGGTCTCAGTAAGACAGCCGCAGTCGGTTCGGCCAGCGAGGCTACCCGGCGAGCAGGGCGAAACTCTGGTCTCCTGTTTGTACTCACTTCGCGAGACGGATCGCGACCGGTTTGAAGTCGTGGAAGATACCCTCCGAGCGGCATTTCCTGATTTCGAGCGTCTCGAATTCCCGCCAGTCGCAGCAGGGATGTTGGCAATGGCCTGGAAGGACCGACAGTTCACACAGCCGATCTACATGAATCAGTTCTCCGAGGGGACGCTTCGCTTTCTCTGGCTCACTGCATTGCTGCTCAGTCGCGATCTGCCGGCCGTGACCTTGATCGACGAGCCGGAAGTGAGCCTGCATCCCGAACTGCTGTCGCTGCTGGTCGGCCTCATGCGTGAGGCGTCGCAACGGACGCAGCTCATCGTCGCCACGCACTCGGACCGGTTGATTCAGTTTTTGGAACCCAAGGAAGTCCTCGTCGCGGATGTTGAAGACGGTGCGGCCAAGTTCACATGGGGAGATGAGCTCGACATCGAACACTGGCTCGAGAACTACACGCTCGATCAGTTGTGGCAGATGGGGCGTCTCGGAGGCCGAGCCTCATGAAGATCGCAATTCTCGTCGAAGGCGAAACCGAGTTGGGCTTCAAGGTCGCACTGCGGAAATTTCTGGAGCCAAGGCTCTCCGGCAAGATGCCAAATCTTGATTTCGATCCCTGTCATGGACGGATACCCAAGGCGGAGAAACTTCGTCGAGTGGTGGAAGACCATCTTCGAGGGCGCAAGCCAGCCGATGCCGTGATCGCTCTGACGGATGTCTACACCGGGACAGACGATTTCACCGATGCCGCCGATGCGAAGACCAAGATGCGAGCCTGGGTCGGACCGAATGCCAAGTTCCATCCTCACGCAGCCCAGCACGACTTTGAAGCGTGGTTGCTACCGTACTGGGACACAACAATCAAAAAGCTGGCCAGGCACAACAAGGCAATGCCATCGGGTGCTCCCGAGACTGTGAATCACCAGAATCCGCCCGCGTATCGAATCGCCGAAATCTTCCGACTCGGCAAGATCCGAGACTTCAACAAACGCCGCGATGCCGCTCGCATTCTCGCCGATAATGATCTCCTCGTCTCCGCGAATGCCTGTCCCGAGTTGAAGGCGTTTCTCAACACGATCCTGGCGCTGTGCGGGGGCGAAGTGATCGTGTGACAGTCGGGTTCGATGTCACTTTCTCGGGGGCAGGTGTATGCGGGCGAAGGTGTCTTCTCGCTGCTTCACGCTGCGAGCCAAATAGACTCGCAGGGGTTCGAGTTGGAACTCGGTGGCGATCTGTTCGACGGTGAGTCCGTCGCGGCGACTTGCTAACAGGAAAAAAGCCTCGGGCTGGTGGACTTCGATGGTGATGTCTCGGCCGTATTTGGCGCGGAGGTCGGCGAACTTGTTCTGGTTGAAGTCGAGATGGAACAGTTCGCGGTCGAGGTTCACGTCGGCGGTGGCCCACGGGGGAAGGCGTTTGCCTCGGACCTGCCAGGTGTCGAGACCCTGCTTGGTGAGGTAGTCGCCGTTCATGTCGATGACCGCGCTCTCGGGACCGAACGCGACGACGATCGTGAAGCCGTATCTCAAGGCCCAGTGTTGCAGCAACTTTCCGCCCCAGAACATGGAGGGCCAGAAGACGAGCCGCGCACGCTGTTGGGCCAGTTGATCGGGGATCGAATCGAAGTTGGCGTCGAAGCAGACGGCCGCGCCGACGCGCACACCGTCGCAGTCGGCGACGGGGACTTCCCAACCGGGAGTGACTCCAGCGTCCATCTCGCCCGTTGTCGGAAAGTTCTTGCGGTAGACCATCGTCAGTTGGCCCGAGCGATCGACGATCGGAACCGAGTTGAACACGCGGCCCAAGTGTCGTTCGAGCAGCGGCACGACGAGAGCCGTGTTGGCCTCGCGGGCGATTTCACCGACGGCGGCCGCGAACGGTTCGAGTTCCGGCGCGTACTTGACTGTCTCCGCAATGACACCGCTGCACGCACAGATTTCGGGGAAGCAGACGAAGTCGGGCTTCTCCTGTTCGGCGATCCGCAGCACTTGCTCGCGCAACGCTTTGAGGTTCACACCGAGGCTGTGATGGTCGTGAGCGGGAGGCGCGTAGCTGACTGCGACGAGGCGCTTGGTGAGGGACATGAATTACCTCGCAATAAAAGAGGAAGTGACCTTGGGTCGGATGTCTCGGCGGGATCGGGAGACCCGCGTCGAACCACGCCCACCTCGTTTCATCGCGTGGGCAACGCCCCGCGCGTCGAGTGACGTGGACGGCTGTTTCGCACACCGACGCGCGGGGCGTTGCCCACGCGGTGAAACGACGCGGCGTAGCCGCAGCCAATGTAGCCTTCATCGCTCCGCGCGAAGGAGGCCGAGTGCGAGACCAACATCAATGGGCATTATCAGCGTCCACTCCATCGGCTTCCTTCACGCGGAGCGATGAAGGCGACTTGTTGAAGACGGAAACGCCCGCAGGGCGACAAGAATCTCAGACCGAGCAGTACGAACAGCCATTCGTCACGCACAGTTGTCCTCACACCTGACGGACAACGATCTTGTTGCCGCTGATGACGATGACTTCGATCGGAGTGTCGGGCGTGATGAACGGGCCTTCGCTGACGACATCGAAGATGCGGTCGTTGAGACTCGCTTTACCGGAGGGACGCAGCATCGTCAGGGCGCGGCCTTGTTGACCGACTGAGATCGCTTCTCCCGCACCGGTCGTCGTTACTAAGGCATCCGGGCGGAGACGCGGTTCGGTTTCGGGACCACCTGGCGGGCCAAGAATCATCGACTCGAACAGCGGAATCTGAGGCAGATAGCGCGCAGCGCTGGCCCCCATTACGGCGACCACTCCCACCGAGAGCATGACCTGTCCGGTGAGCCACGTCAGTTCTTCGACATTGGTCGTGAAGTCAAACGACCAAGTGTGACCCGCCAAAACGAGTGAGGCCACCATGAGCAGGATGCCCGAGACGCCGAAGACTCCAAAACCGGGGATCGCGAAAAATTCGATGGCCAAGCAGGAGAGGCCGATCACGAACAGCGTGACCTCCAGCCAGCCGGCTGTTCCGCCGAGGAACCGCGCCCAGAAGAAGAGGGCGAAGCAGAGGACCGACAGGATGCCCAGGATGCCCGTCATGAAGTGCAGTTCGAGGTAGATCAGTGCGACGCCCAACACGATCATCAGCACGACCATTCCCGGTCTGTTCAGCCTGAACACCAGATCATCGACCCACGTCTTCTGGATGATCTTGATCGGCGATCCGATGGGGAGACCGATGCGGAGCTTCAATTCGTCGAGATTCTCGATCGGCGCTTCGGCCAGTTTGAGTTCGTTCGCGCGCGTGCCGTTGACGGTGAAGAGCAGCTCGCCGTTGGTCTCGCCCAGTTGCGGGCCAAGAATCCATTCGCCCGCCGAAGCATGAACTTCCGCCTCACTCATGTACCAGACGCGCCCGTTGTCGCGGTGCGTGACTTGGAAGACTTTCAGCGAGCGGTCGGCCATCGCTTCGCAGATGGCAACCGGACGAGACTTCTTCTCGGCGAGTTCCTTGAGCGACGCGCGCAGCGGGCTGAGGATTTTTTCCGGAGCGCGTTCAAACGGCTGGCCCCGTCGCATTTCAATCGGCCCCGCGTCGCCGATCTTCGCGTCGGGGTGCAGATAGATTTCGTCGCAGCCGAGTGAAATGATCGCCGCGCCGCTGATCGCTTGGCGCGGCACATAGGCGATCGTCCGAACCTTGTGGTCTTCCAGCCGAGCGATGGTCTGCGCGAGATTGACGCTCGACATCATCAGCCCGCCGGGGGAGTCGATCTCGAACACGATGGCCTGCGCGCCGTCGGCCACAGCCCGGTCGATCTGCCGCATCAGGAAGCTCTCTTGCAGATGGTCGATGATGCCCTCGACCTTGATCAGCCGAACCTTGCGAGTCTCCTTGTCAGACGACTGTTCGCGAAGGGTCTCACGGGGGAGGCCGTAATACTCGGCGACGGCCGCCCGGGTTTCGGAGGTCTGCACGACGAGGATGTCGAGTGACCGCGCGGTGCTGCCCTTGAAGGTGCCGAGTTGTCCCGCTTCCTTCACGGGAGTCTGATCGACATCTTCGATCCGGATGTCGGTCTTGCGCAGCGTCTCGAGTTCGTCCTTGGTGACGACGCGCGTTTCCAATTCGTCTCGCCCCGCCTGATTCACGCGCAGCCGGGCACGCAGCAACTGAACCTGTTGGTCCATCATGCCTCGCACCAGAGCCGAGTTGAGCTTGGGATTGTGCCGCTTCTGGGCGAGGGCCAGCGCCGCCTGTTGTTCATCCGGGTCGAGCGGCTTGCCACGGCCGATGTCACCGAGTTCCGCGTCGGGGTGCATGACAATCTGCTCACACGCGAGAGCCACCATCACGTTGGGGCCAGTGACCGTCTGCGGGATCCACGCGACGGTCGTCAGGTTCGAGACCTGGGCCGACGTGAGGAATTTTGCCAACCCTTGCACATGATGGAACTGACTCGTCCCCGGTTCGATCTGCAACACGAGAATCGCCGGTCGTCCATCTTGAGCTGACTGGTTCTGCAACTTGATCGCCGCGTTGGTGACGCGCGCGAACACGGCGTCGTCCACCGGACTGCTGACCGTGATGAACTGTCCGAGCGGCGTCTTGTTTCCTTCGGGTGCGTCTTCTCCGAAGGAGGTCGCAGTTCCGTTCCAGACCAACACTAGCCAAGCAACCAATCCAAACCCAACCGCGACACGAATCAAGTCCGCTGGCTGGCGGCGCGAGGAAAAAGCTGAAGCGATCATCGAGTTCTTCCGTTCCACTGAGAGTCAAATACTGCGATGCGTCCGCGACAGCAGCCTTCGCGGACGGGCGGTCGGATTATAGCCACACACACGACGCGAGACGCAGTACGGAATGGTGCATAGTTTTGAGTGGGGGCATCAGACATCGTCTCTCGCCTGCCGCTCAGCAGACGGGACGCGAAAGTCACTCAACGCAGCCCGACTTAGGGGCTGTGCATTTACAACCTCCGAGAGTGGCCAACAAAACGTAGGGTGGGACCAGCGGCGCTTCGCCGCGCCGGCCCACCAGTTTCTCCGCCAACGAGTACGGAGTGGTGGGCCGGCG
>JAYTGQ010000778.1:0-3908 GCA_043733345.1 Schlesneria sp. | reverse complement strand
TGCTCACGCATCGCCACCGTCTCCTTGTTTGCCTTGGGATCTTACCAATCACAAGGTCGCAGGAGACTGTGGCTTGCGCTTAGACGAACGGTATTGCGCTTAGCCCTCGCTTGCGCGTCGGGCTTGTTTTGAGCGACGGATTGTTGCTCGGCTACTTGCGGCCGAAGACCATGATGGTGATGTCGTCGTTTTGCGGGTGTCCGTTCGCGAATTTGCGGACATCGGCGAGGATCGTTTTGCCGAGTTCGTCCGCGTGGCCACCCTTGCTGGCCGCCATGAGTTCACGCAGGCGATCGACGCCGTACAAGGCGCTCTTGGCGTTCATTGCTTCGCTGACACCGTCGGTGTAGATGACAATGGTTTCACCTTGGGCGATGTTGCGTGTGAGGACATCGTAGGGGAAGCCTTCCACGACGCCGATCGGCACGCCGACCGCCTCTTCGCCGAATTCTTCGATCGTCCCGTCGGTCTTGCGAATCATGATCGGCATGTGTCCGGCGTTGCCGATCGTCATGTCACCCGTCTTCACGTCGAAGACGATCAGCACGAACGTGACGAAGCGGCCTTCGATGGCGCGGGTACACATCTGGTCGTTGATGCGGTTGATGGCCTCACAGACATCTTTGACGAACGTCATCACGTTGGTGACCACGGTTGCGATGCGTGACATCACCAGCGATGCCGGAACTCCCTTGCCAGCCACGTCGCCGAAGGCCAGACAGATTTTGGCTCCGTCTTCCATCTCGAAGGCATCGTAGTAGTCGCCACCGACCGCCTGAGCCGTGTCGTACGACGCGAAGATTTCCCAACCGTCGGGCTTGGGCAGGACGGTGGGGAGCAGTGAACGCTGTACTCCCATCGCGATGTTCATTTCCTTGTCCTGCTTCTGCTTCTCCATCGCGGTGACGAGCAACTTGGCCTGTTCGTAGGACATGGCCGCTTGACCGGCAATCGCCATCAGCAGGTCGAGGTCTTCGGGACCGAACTGGTTGAAGGCGTTCTGCGTGTCGATGTTGATGATCCCCATCGGCTCACCGGCCAGGCTGAGGAGCGGGACGCACATCATCGAACGGATCGTCAGGTTGGCGATCGACTCGCTGGCATTGAATCGCGAGTCACTCGCCGCGTCCGCCGACAAGATGCCGGTTTTCTCTTCCATCACCGACTTCAGAATCGTGCGGCTCAACTTGACGGTCTCATCGTCTCCCGCGCGACGGTGCTTCATCGACTTGGGAATCATTTTGCCGGTGGCTTCATCCTTGAACAGAATGCAGCCGCGATCGGCATGAGGGAAGATGTTGAACAGTGTGTCGAGAATTTTCGGCAGGAGGGCGTCCAAGTCTGACGTGCCCGCCAGCGCGCGGCTGATGTCGAGTACGCCTTTCAACTTGGCGGTGGAGTTGACTTCCAACTTGCCGAAGCCCGTCGAGCGTTCGGCCATCCCCATGATGGTCGCGGTGTCTTCCTCGCCCTCGCTCAGATCGACGTTCATGTCGGTGGGTGCCACCGCAGGGGCCGTCCGAGTGGAGGGAACGACTGGTGCGGTTGACGCCTTCGGTGCAGTGGCAGCCCCTTCAAACCGGAGCAGCATCGGTCCGAGCTTGATGCGGTCGTCATTGAAGAGCGGAGTCTGCCCTTCAATTTTCTTGCTGTTCACAAACGTGCCGTTGCCGCTCCCCATGTCTTCGATCGCATAGCCGTCGCCGGTCTTCACAACTTTGGCGTGCTTGCGCGACACCATGTTCGAGTTGATCTGAAACGTGCATTCCGGATGACGCCCGATGACCGTTTCATCGACCGTCAACTCGAACGGAATCGCCTGACCTTCTTGGAGCAGAATGATTTTGGGCATGGTCGTGACCTGAAAACCGCGTGGAACAAGTGGCGATTGAAGAGTGCGGGCGGGATTCTAAGAAGAGCCTCCGCTTCGCGAAAGCAAACCGTCGCCGCTTTCGTGCAGACGACGCCACTTCGGCCGTCATCATCGACCGGATACTCGGGTCAATTCCGCCAATCGCACCTTCAGGTCATCCGTGAGCATGCCCGGCGAGTACTTCCACTGCCAGTTTGTCATTGCGCCACCTGACGTTCCGGGCGTGTTCATGCGAGCGGAGGAATCGAGCGAGAAGACATCCTGCAAGGGAGCGATCGCGATGTTCGAGCCGGATCGCCACGCGAACTCGATGAACTCCCACGCGAACTGAGATTCTTCACACGGGACATAGCGCCGCAGGCGATCGAGCTTCTCGTGATCCGGCAGCATCTCGGCACGGAACCAGCCGAGTGACGTGTCGTTGTCGTGCGTCCCCGTGTAAACGACCGAGTTCGGCTCGAAGTCCTCGCCCCGCGTGTTGTCCCACGCTTCGCCCGGCAGCATGAACTGCAAAACCTTCATGCCGGGCAATTCGTGGCGACGACGCAGCGCGTGAACCTCTTCTGTAATCATTCCGAGGTCTTCGGCGATGATTGGCAAGCCGAGATCCAAACTGTCATTCAAGTCGCTGACTTGAGGCGGTTGGCGCGAGCCCCCGGAGACCCGCACCCCATCGCGATAAAGCTCCAATCCCGTTCGCAGCGAGTTCAACAAGGAATCCCTCGGCCCGGGAACCCATTCGCCATTCATCGCCGTTGCCTCACCAGCAGCCACCGACCAGAACGCTTCAAACCCACGGAAGTGATCGAGCCGCACGAAATCGACGAGTTGCAACGAGGCCCGCAGTCGGTGAATCCACCAGCGATAGCCGTCGCGTTCCATCGCGGCCCAGTCGTAAAGCGGGTTGTTCCAGAGTTGCCCCGTCGCGGCGAAGTAGTCGGGTGGAACACCGGCCACGCGCGTCGAGCGGCCGTGTTCGTCCAATTGAAACAACGTGCGATTGGCCCAGACATCGGCGCTGTCGTGCGAGACATAGATCGGAATGTCGCCGATGATCTGAATGCCCAATTGGCGAGCGCGATCGCGCAGTCGTTGCCACTGCCGAAAGAAGAAGAACTGCAACGTCAGATGGACCGTGAACCGATCGCCGAGTTGCGGAGGGACTACGGCAGGAACTTGCGCCGCAGAGTTGGTCCACGTTGGCCAAGACGCGCCGCCGTTGGCTTCACTCGCCGCCATGAACTGTGCATGACCTTCCAACCAGTCACGATGCTGATCGATGAACTGAAGCAACTCACCATGCAGCGAGTGCGACGCGGGGAGTTCACGTAGCCGCTGTGCTGCCCGTTCGAGCAGCCGAAGTTTGCGCGGACTTGTCAGCCCGAAATTGACTCTCGGTGCGAACTCACTCTCCGACACAGCCGCCTCATTGAGTTCCGCCTCCGTCAGCAGGCCATCGCGTGCGAGTAACTCGGGGCTGATGAGCAGCGGGTTGCCCGCGAAACTGGAGGCCGATTGATACGGCGATCCACCCGCATCGGCCGGACAGAGCGGCAGCACCTGCCAGCAGCGTTGCCCCGCAGCGGCCAGCCATTCGAGAAACTCATCCGCACTCGGCCCGAGATCGCCGACGCCAAAGCGTGTGGGAAACGAGGTCGGGTGAACGAGGACGCCGCTGGCACGTTCCGTCAGCATGAAGGTTCTTCCATAAAGTGATACTTCGCGCGGTCCTTGATGAGACCTCTGAGCGGGGCGGCGTCAGCCCCCCGGTTCTTGGGCGTAAGCCCGTTTTGGCAGAACCCGGGCGGCGTACGCCGCCCCGCTCGGAAACCTCCCACTTTGTGCCGCGTGAGGTATACATGCGCTGGATCGGTGTGGGCAGTCTTAGGGCGACGCCCGTCAACTGATTTACACCTCGCGCGGTCAGTGATGAGGTCTCTGAGCGGGGCGGCGTCAGCCCCCCGGTTCTTCCAAGGCGGGCTTACGCCCAAGAACCGGGGGGGCTGACGCCGCCCCGCTCGGAAACCTCTCACTT
>JAYTGQ010000777.1:0-10429 GCA_043733345.1 Schlesneria sp. | reverse complement strand
TGCCGCGAGAGGTATCAAGAACCGGGGGGCTTACGCCGCCCCGCTCAGGTGTCTCATCACAGACCGCGCGAGGTATCGTTGGCTGAGGTGGTTGGAGCTTCCTCGAAAGCGTCTGTCAGCACGGCATTGGAAAGCTTTGGTTTTGCGATGAAGGTTCTTTCCGGGATTCAGCCCACGGGTCGGTTTCATTGGGGCAACTACTTCGGAGCGATCCGTCAGTACATCGCACTGCAAGGGAACGAGCAATCGTTCTACTTCATTGCCGATCTGCACGCCCTGACCTCGGTGCGCGATGCGAAGGCGCTCGAGGCGAGTACGTGGGACGCCGCGTTGGACTTGCTCGCGCTGGGACTCGATCCGAATCAGGCGACGTTGTTCCGGCAGTCGGATGTACCCGAAGTGACCGAACTGATGTGGTTGCTGATGACGGTGACTCAGCACAGCCTGTTGGAGAAGTGCCACTCGTACAAGGACAAGGTGGCGAAGGGGATCTCGGCCGACGCGGGCTTGTTTACGTACCCGGTGCTGATGGCAGCCGACATCCTGCTGTATGACTCGGACGTGGTGCCGGTCGGGGCGGACCAGATTCAGCACTTGGAGGTGACGCGCGACATCGCTCAACGGTTCAACGTCATCTACGGCGGTGAGTACCTGAAGCTGCCGACCGCGCGAGTCCTCGAAGCGGGGGCCAAGGTGCCGGGGACCGATGGCGAGAAGATGTCGAAGAGCTACGGCAACACGATCGAAATTTTCGAGGCCGAGAAGCCGCTCCGCAAAAAGATCATGTCGATCAAGACCGACTCGACGCCGCTGGAGGCTCCCAAAATCCCCGAGACCTGCGCTGTTTTCACGCTCTTTCAACTCTTCGCCACGCCCGAGCAACAGGCCGTACTCGCCAACCGCTATCGCGCGGGAGGCATGGGCTACGGTGAGGCCAAGCAGGCGGTGTTCGATGCCGCCATGAGCTACTTCGCCGACGCCCGCGCCAAGCGAACAGAACTTGCCGCCCAGCCCAGCGAAGTCGAAGACGTGCTACGAGCCGGTGCCAAACGCGCCCGTGAGAAAGGCCGCGAAGTTCTCGACCGAGTCCGCTCCGCTTGCGGATTGGGAACTCGATGAGGGATTTGAGAGATGGCGTCGAACGACCAAGACATCTTTACGACTGACGACGGCCGAGACCAGGTTTCGGTTGATCCGATCACATCCGCAGGGAAGTGGCTCGTCGTACTGGCAATCTCTGTCGGGATTTTCCTGCTGACGTTGAGTCCTCTGTTGGGGATGGTGTGGCCCTATCTGCGCGCGGGATGGGCCCCCGTGCGCACGGCATGGTGGCTTCTCAGGAACGACCCGTGGCCAGCCCGCGGAAAAGCCTGCTTCTGTTTTCATCTCGCAATGGCCGGATTCCGCGCGGGTGTCGTCGGTGTATTCATGGTGTTGGTGATGGCGATCATCGTTGCACCTCGTCAAAACAACGTCGTGCCGACACAGTTCATCATCGGTATCTGCGTCGTCATGGCGGGCGTTGGCCTGTCATTCGTCTTCGGTTGGTGGGGAACGATTCTCGCTTTCAGGCACGGTGTGCGAGTGTTCGTGATCTCCAATCTCTGTGAGCGATGCCATGCAGCCTTTTCACAAATCGAGCGTGTCTCGAAGTTGAAGTTCATGGTCAATCCGGCGAACTACATCATGGCCGTCGCCATCGTCGCACCCGCACTCGCGATTTGGTTTGCGGCCATGGTGGCCACGATGCCGCCCCCCGGTGATGCCAAAGAATCTGAACTCGTCTCGCTCATGCTGGGATGGGCATTGCCAGGACTGGGAGTCTGCAGCATCGTGCTGCTGTTTTATTTGTCTCGACGACTCATTGCACAGACTCCTCACGAATGTTGGGGAGCGGCCGTTCCCCTCAGCGAACTTTCGGAAGACAACTGGTACTCGTCTTAACGAGCAAATGGCTTACGCCCAAGAACCGGGGGGCTTACGCCGCCCCGCTCAGATGTCTCATAACCGACCGCGCGAGGTATAGCTTGAAAACCGACGGGCAAGAGTGCCCGTCCTACCTTATTTCAACAGGCTGGTCGACGTGGTAAGTAACTGGCTTGGCGGCCGGAGAACTTACTCTCACACGTACTTGGGGATCTTCGGTTCGGGAACCTCGTCGAGAAGGCGGGCGATGATGGTTTCTGAGGACATTCCTTCGGCTTGGGCTTGGAAGTTGGTGGCGATGCGGTGCCGAAGGACCGGGACGGCGACACGGCGGATGTCTTGCAGGGAGACGCTGGGGCGGCCGTCCATCGCGGCCATTGCTTTGCCGCCCGCGATCAGGAACATGCCGGCGCGTGGGCCTGCGCCCCAGTCCACCAGGTCGCGCACGAACTTCGGTGACGCCGGGTCGGCCGGCCGAGTGGCTCGCACCAAACGGGCGACATAGTTGATCGTGAGCGGTCCGGCTTCGATCGTGTTGATCTGCTTTTGCAGGTAGAGAATCGCTTTCGCGGAGAGGACTTTGCGGACCTCTTGTCGCTCGCCGGTTGTGGCCGATGTCAGAATCTGTTCCTCTTCGGCGAGGTTCGGGTAATCGACCTTCACGTTGAACATGAAGCGGTCGAGTTGGGCTTCGGGAAGCGGATACGTTCCTTCCTGCTCGATCGGATTCTGAGTGGCGATGACGAAGAACGGTTCGGGAAGTTTGTAGGTTGTCTGGCCGACAGTCACTTCACGTTCCTGCATCGCTTGCAGCAAAGCCGCTTGTGTCTTGGGAGGCGTGCGATTGATTTCGTCCGCCAGCAAAATATTCGTGAAGACGGGGCCTTCGACGAATCGAAACTCGCGCCGCCCGGCGTCGTTCTCATCGAGGACGTTCGTGCCGGTGATGTCGGACGGCATCAGGTCCGGCGTGAATTGAATCCGCTTAAACTGCACGTCCAAGATTTGAGCGATGGTTGAGACCGTGAGCGTCTTAGCCAATCCCGGCACACCGACCAGTAGGCAATGCCCACCGGTAAAGATCGCTGCGAGAATCTGATCGATGACCTCCGACTGTCCCACGATCACCTTGTGCAGTTCCTCGATCATCACTTCGCGGTGCTTGCGGAACTTGTCGAGGAACTCGTCGAAGTCGGGCTTTTTGTCGGCCAAGGGAGAGTCCTTAATTGAAATGGTTCGGCGGTGAGAATCATCGGCGTCAAGAGACGCCGAACGCTGCGAGGTCAATCTAAGCCAACTTCTTGGTGATGGAAAGCGACCTCGAATTGAACTGCAGGGCCATCGCCTTTTTCAAGGTAGGGTGGGACCAGCTCGCTTCGAGCGCCGGCCCACCATCGGAAAACGTCGAGAAATCATGGTGGGCCGGCGCGGCGAAGCACCGCTGGTCCCACCCTACAAGTTTCGCAGCCCCAACAAGGCGATTGCCCCTAAATTGAACTGCCTGACGGGCTACCAAGTCCGGTTCTGACGATCGCATCATGCCGGGCGGGTCGTGTCACTCCACGCGAATGGCCGATGCCGATTGTCGTGGTCAGTACGGGTAAAATAATCCTGTGCGGCGAGGCCAAAACAATTGTCTTCAGAACGGAGTTCCCTTTCCCGAGTCACTCGTTATACTCCCGCCCACTTTGGGAGGACGAGTGTCCACCAAAGAGGAAGATGATCGCTGCAACGAACCGCCTCGTGTTGGGGCCGCTTGCCCCGCATCTGGTGCCGATCCCCTGTGGTGTGAAACCCGTGGGTGGTCGAGCCAGTCTCAGGAACGAGTTGGTGCCCGTCGCCGGTTGAGTTGGCACTGTCAAGGTGCTGCGAGCTACTCCCGTCCCGATGGTTCTCTGTACAGAGTGGGCTTTTCATTATTGAAGCTCGCGTTCTTTACAGTCCTCCACTCGACGGGCCGTTCGTATGGTGTCGATCTTCCCTGTCGCTGTGTCAGCGGCAGGCAGTTCACTGTTTCGGCGGGCCGTCTGGTTCGCGAAGGATGACGATGAGCAAGAATCTGTATGTTGGAAATTTGGCTTTTGGCTGCACAGCCGATGACCTGCGAGAACTCTTCTCGCAACACGGTAGCGTGTCGTCGGCCCAAGTTGTGTCGGATCGGGAAACCGGTCGGTCACGTGGGTTCGGATTCGTGGAAATGGGCGACGGCGGAGAAGCCGCCATTTCCGCACTGAACGGCGCTGATTTTCAGGGTCGTGCCATGACCGTGAATGAAGCTCGTCCCCGCGAAGATCGTCGCAGTGGCGGCGGTGGTGGCGGCGGCGGTTACGGCGGCGGCGGCGGCGGCGGTGGTCGCAGCGGTGGCGGCGGCTACGGTGGTGGCGGCGGCGGCGGCGGTCGTTACTAAATCTCGCGTTGAGTGATCTCTCGACGCCCAAGGCGAACGATATGAGCGGGCGGGGGGCAGCAATGCCCCCCGCTTCCGCCTTCGCCTGAAAGATGTACCGGTTGTCCCTCATGGCGCGACCGGATTCGAGACGATCTCTAAGAAGCGTCTTGTCGCCAAGACCGTCTCCTGCTTTGAAGGCAGGTTCCGTTCATTGGCTTTCTACTACTCTCACTGAAGCGGCGCGGCGACCTTGAAGTCGTACTTGCCGCGTGCGTCGCCTCGACTCCGACTTCAATGCCTGTCCGGCATCGATCGTCGTTGAAGCGACAGTTGAGTCCTGCTCATTGAGTGCCCCTGCTCGCGCACCGCGCGAGGGCGATCGGCGAACCCGTTGGTTTGTCGGGAGCATCAGGTGGCCAGTCCCTGCGGTGGGCCTGTCGGTCCACGCTTTTCACGAGTGGCCATTGAGCCACGATAGGAATCTCGTTTGAACACGCCTACGTTTGCTGATTTTGAATTTGTCGAGCCAATCCGATTGGCACTGGAGACCGAAAACTACACGATCCCGACGCCGATCCAGGCGCAGTCCATTCCTCACTTGCTCGCTGGCCGCGACCTGCTCGGTTGCGCTCAGACCGGAACGGGCAAGACGGCGGCATTCGCACTGCCGATCCTGAATCGACTGGCACTGTCGATGCGGCCCGTGGTTCCCAAGAAGCCGCGCGTACTCGTACTCGCTCCGACGCGAGAACTCGCGCAACAGATCGACGAGAGCTTCATGACTTACGGTCGCGGCCTCAAACTGCGTCAAGCCGTGGTCGTCGGTGGTGTTGGCTACACGCCGCAACAACGAGCCCTCGCACGCGGCGTTGATATTCTCGTGGCGACTCCCGGCCGCTTGCTCGACCTGATGGGTCAAGGTGACGTGCGTCTGGATGGTCTGGAAACGTTCGTCCTCGACGAAGCCGACCGGATGCTCGACATGGGCTTCCTTCCCGCGATCGAGAAGATAATCGCAGTTCTCCCGAAGCAGCGCCATTCGCTGTTCTTCTCGGCGACGATGCCTCCCGCGCTGATGCCGTTGATTCAACGCCTGCTGAAGGATCCGGTCAAAGTCGAAGTGGCTCCGCAATCGACGACGGCCGAACGAGTCGATCATCGCGTGATGTTCGTGTCGCGCGACAACAAGCGGGCGCTGCTCGAAGCCGTCCTGTCCGACTCATCCGTGAAGCGCGCACTCGTCTTCTCTCGCACCAAACACGGTGCGGACAAGATCGCCAAGTGGCTGCTCCTCGCTGGTGTTTCGAGCGATGCCATTCATGGAAATAAGTCTCAGACCGCGCGGCAACGCGCGTTGTACGGCTTCCGTGACGGACGGACCCGCGTCTTGGTCGCGACCGACATCGCGGCGCGTGGCATCGACATCGACAACATCACGCACGTCATCAATTTTGATCTGCCGATGGAACCTGAGAACTACGTTCACCGCATCGGTCGCACGGCGCGAGCCGGTGCCGAGGGATTCGCCCTGACGTTCTGCGACGGCGAAGAACGGGGACTGCTTCGAGGGATCGAACGGATCATCAATCAACGAATCCCCGTCGTGGAAAACCATCCGTTCAAATTGAACCTCGCCACGCTGCCAATGTCTGACGGTCGGTCAACGGGTCGCCCCCCCGCCCGTCCGGGGCGTCCGCAACGTCCCTCCGGTTCCAACAGCCGATCGGTCGGTGGAGGAGCTTCGTCCCCGTCCGAAGGAGGGCAACCACCGCGCCGTCCCGCACGAGGCGGCCCACCGGGCCGACGCTTCGGAGCGGCGTCGGGGCGCTGATTGGTTCACACCCGCGCTGCGACGAGTGAGATGTCATTGGCGAGCCGTGTGCCTTAACCGCCTGTTGAAAAACCGTAGGATGGACGCCTCGTCCGTCCGATTCCCATTGGTTTTCGCTCGGACGAGGCGTCCAAGCTACGTTTTTCAACAGGCTGCTCAGGCCACGAGTTTCTTACGATACTCAAGGATTTGCAGCCTGACGGCGTGCGGCTCTCCAATCACTCAATTCGTGCGAGGAAGTTATCCATCCCTCGCGCGGCACATGAGGAGAGGTTTTCGACGAGCGGGGGATGTGAATCCCCGAGTCTTTTGATTCTCACCAATCCATCTCGGGGGATTCACATCCCCCGCTCGTCAATCGTCTCATACAGGACCTGCCGCAGCATCACCACCAGAACAGAACATTGTGACCTCAAGAGAGTTGTCCGGTCATGACACAACAATGCGAACTCACGCCTCGCGAACTGGTTCATCCGCGCGACGAGATCATGCAAGCGATGGAACGAATCTATCGCCATCGCATGACGACGACCTCGGGCGGCAACCTGTCGATTCGTGAATCGAATGGCGACATCTGGATCACTCCCGCTCGCATCGACAAAGGGAGTTTGACGCGGAACGACATCGTCTGCGTACGCGCCGATGGAACGGTGGAAGGCCCCCATTTACCCTCTTCCGAGTTCCCCTTTCACCGTGCGATCTACGCGACGCGGCCGGACATTCGTGCGATCGTTCACGCGCACCCCGTCGCGCTCGTGGCGTTTAGCATCTGCGGGCAACGTCCCAACACGCGGCTGTTCCCTCAGGCCCATTCGGTCTGCGGCGAGACCGCTTTCGCACCGTACGCTCTACCCGGCAGCGAGCAACTGGCACAAAACATCGCTCGATCGTTCGCAGGCGGGCTGCACGGCGTGATCCTCGAAAATCATGGCGTGGTCGTGGGTGGGAACTCGCTCTCGCAGGCCTACCAGAGGTTCGAGGCTCTCGAATTCGCAGGCAAGACCATCATCAAGGCCCGTCTGCTCGGCGACGTGCGGTATCTCACGGACGATCAACTCGCGATGGCCGAACGTCGGCGCGTTTCGTTGTCGCCCGTCGAGCCTCCCGCCGCGACCAGTCGCGAACAGGAGCTGCGTCGCCAACTATGCGAATTCCTTCGGCGAGGCTGCCGCCAACGGCTCCTCATCAGCACCGAAGGGAGTTTTTCCGCGCGACTCGATGCGGACTCGTTCCTCATCACGCCGGCTCAGCGCGATCGCTCGTCGCTCGAGATCGACGACATCGTTCTCGTCAGTGGCGAGACATCGGAACCGGGCAAGCGCCCCAGTCGAGCCACACTCGCGCATCGCGAGATTTATCGCCGACACCCCGACGTGCGCGCCATCGTGTTCGCTCACCCGGTCAACGCGACGGCCTTCAGTGTGACGAACGTCCCTCTCGACGCACGCACGATTCCCGAAAGCTACATCTTTCTGCGCGATGTGGGGCGAGCTCCCTTCGGCGTCCACTATCTCTCCAACGAGCCGAACGCCGTTTCCAAGGCGAACATTGCCGATTACGTCTCGCCCCGCTCGCCCGCAGTGCTGCTCGAAAACGACGGTGTCCTCGTGGTCGGTTCGAGCATCCTCGACACGTTCGACCGTCTAGAAGTTTTGGAGACGACCGCTGAAGCGATCATCAACAGCCGCCCCATCGGCACCGTCACCCCGATGCCCGACACGGTCATCGACGAGTTGAAGAAAGCCTTCCTCGGCGAGTGATCGGATCGGCCTGCTGCCCGGCGTTGACCCAATGGCACTCACTTTGGTCTGTTCAGTGGGTCGCCGAAACCGACTGAATTCTTGCGAATTCAGCTACGTCAAACAGCACCGTGAATTTGAAAATCGCTCAAAGTGAGTGCCGTTGGGCCGTAGCCCCTGCCCCGCAGTAGACCAACCTTGATTTGCCGAGTACTTTCGCTTGAGTTCCTGGGCAGGAATCAGACGAGATGTTCTCGACGAGCCGTGTGCCGTCAGGCCACGGGTTTCCCGCCGTGATTATACCTCGCGCGGCCGGGGCTGACACATTTGTCGCTGCGTAACACTAACCCGAAGTGTAAACGAGGAGATGCGTTGCGTTCCTCGCTTACGCTTCGGGCTAGTGTCAGCCTCGACCGCGCGAGGTATAAGAACCCGCAGCCTGATGGCATGCGGCCAATGGCACTTACTTTAGAGATGTCAGACCAATCAGCCGGAACGCGCTAGCGTCCGGCTCTCGATGAATTTGAAAACCGGACGCTAGCGCGTTCCGACTGATGGTCTAAAGTAAGTGCCATTGGGCTAACGCCCCAGACACCTTCAATTACGCGAGACGACTCAATGATCTCGCTTCGTCACAAACCGAGCCAACTCGACCAACTTGCGCCCCTTCTCACCAAGCGGCTCCAACAACAAACACGCCTCATCAATGAGGGCGTCCGCCTTGCGACGGCTTTCCTCCACACCCAACAACGCCGGATAAGTCATCTTCCCGAGAGTCGCATCTTTCCCGACCCCCTTCCCCAGCTTGGCCGCATCGCCCGTCACGTCCAGCAGGTCATCCGCAATCTGGAACGCCAAACCAACACGTTTTCCAAACTCTTCCAGCCGCCGCATCAATCCCGCGTCGGCCTGCCCCACCCGGCCACCCAAAGTGACAGCACTCGTCAACAACCGCCCGGTCTTACGGCGATGAATCGATTCGAGTTGGGCGAGAGCCAACGTGTTGTCGCTGTTGTTGTCCTTCTTCTTCTCTGACGACCGCAGGTCAGAGTCCAGCTTTGTCCCCTCGCCCCGGCTTTGCGGGGAGAGGGCTAGGGTGAGGGGTTCTTCTTGTTCTGTCCGCTCTACCTTCACCCCTCGACCATCAACCCCTTCCCGCTGCTCCCCCTCAATATCCGCCACCTGACCCGCGACCATGCCGCACCAACCCGCCGCACCGGCCAAATCAGCACAACACGCGGCAGCCACAGCGGCCGGTTGCGTGTCGCGCGCAATGACCTCGAAGGCCAGCGTTAACAAAGCGTCCCCAGCTAGAATGGCCATCGCCTCACCGAAGACCTTGTGATTCGTCAGCCGCCCGCGCCGATAGTCGTCGTCGTCCATCGCGGGCAGGTCGTCGTGAATCAGAGAGTACGTGTGAATCATCTCGATCGCGCAGGCTGCTGGCAAAGCCGCTTCGATCGAACCACCGCACGCCTCACACGCGAGCAGCACCAGAATCGGCCGCATCCGCTTTCCACCGGCCAGCAGGCTGTAAGCCATCGCCTCACGCAACGTGTCAGGGCAATCGCTCGCACTCTGACAATCATTCGCATCCGAAGCTGCCGTGACATAGCTCTCCAGCCGCGCGTGAACCAGCTCGCGCAGCGAGACCAAATCGGCTTCGAGAGTACATCCCTGCATCGCCATCAAGAGAGTTCCGCATCCGTGCGAGGCCATCGACATCAACCGAACCAGCCCACCCCCAATTCGGGCCACCAGTGAACGGCGGGCATGTTACCGACCAGCCTCAAGTGAAGCAAAGGAAATGGACCGGACTTGCACGGGGCCAATGCCAATGTGAAGCAGGGCCAGTCGTCGTAGGGTGGGACCAGCGGCGCTTCGCCGCGCCGGCCCACCAAGTATTTTCGGCGATTTCGTCATGGTGGGCCAGCGTTTGGAGCGAGCTTGTCTCACCCTACTCCAAAGCAGGCGATGGCTCCGCATAAAAAAACGCCGATTGAACTCCCTGACCGCCAGCAGCACCGTCTTGCCGCACCTCTCGTTTCCCCTCAGGCCATTTTTAGGAGACTCGTCGCATGGCAACACAGACCAGCTTGGAACAGATTGAATTTGCGGAACTGACGCAGACGGTGGATGACGCCCGAGTCGCCGCCGATCCCTTCAAATTGCTCACCCCGTTGCGGACGGCACTCGACGCGGCGCTCATCGATCTGAAGTTGAAGGACTCCTCCACGCTGCACTCGGACGGGGGGCGAGCCTTGGCGGCGTTCAATCTCCGCACCGCGCTCGATCAACTCAAGTCCCTGTTGCGCGGCGGTTACAACTTTGTGCAGGGCCTCGGCTCGTACCAGATCAACAGCGGTGAGCGACTGGCCGTGTTGACCTCGTACGGCTGGGAGAGCGGTCAAATCGGCGTCTTCACCGACGCGCGGATCGAGTCGATGGCCAACGAAGCGATCGCCGCCACTCCCACGATTGCCAACGCGGCACATCGGTATCCCGCCGCGCTGCTGGCCCTCATCACCACGCAACTGGCCCTCG
>JAYTGQ010000776.1:0-3928 GCA_043733345.1 Schlesneria sp. | reverse complement strand
GCGGTGCGCACGGGTGAGATCGGTGGCGAGATCGCCGACGGTCTCACCAAGGTGGCCTATCGCTCGCTCAGTGTTGCCTATTCGGAAGACCACGAGTTTGAAGCGGACGAGTTCGGCTTCCGCACGCTGGTCAAAGCGGGCGTCTCACGCGAGGACAGCTTCGCGTTCACCAAGTTCCTGCTGAAGGCCGAAGACGAAGCGGGTGTGAAACGAGAAGGCTCGAAACCGAAGACCGTCTTCGATTCGATCGGTCGCGAAGTGAGCAACCACTACCGCACGCACCCGCCCGCAACCGAACGACTCCACCGACTCGAACGGCTGAAGGTCGATGCGACCAAGCCGTGACGGTTTGAATCACCGCTCCCTTCCTCTCCCCATTTTCCACCTCGCGCGGTCCGTGACGAGACATCTGAGCGGGGTGGCGTCAGCCCCCTGGCTCTTCGGGCGTCAGCCCTTCTTCAGTGGCAGGAAACTCCAAGAACCAGGGGGCTGACGCCACCCCGCTCCGAAGCGGACAAGAGGGCTAACGCCCAAGAATCCGACTTGGTTGCGGCTGAACGAAGTGAAGCCGCGCTGGGACATCTGTGGTTCTTCTTCCATTCCGTTGCGGCAACGCCCGCGCGTCGAGTGTGATTCAACTCTGTTTCGCCCATCGACGCGCGGGGCGTTGCCCACGCGGTTAAACGAGGCAAGGACCAACCAAGGTCGCTTAATGCACGTCGCGCACGCGGAGGATGGTCGAGATGCCGACGACCAGTACCGCGAACATGATTCCAAGCACCGCCATGCACCGCTCGTAGCCGAGTCGGTCCTTCTTCGGAAAGTAATGTTGCGCGACATCCGGCCGCTTGTTGTCTTCATCGTCCTTGTCGTCTTTCTCGTCTTTCTGTTTCTTGTCCGACTTCTTCTCGTCAGCGGGGGTTGCTTCCGGGTTGTCGTCTGCGGGCTTCGGGGCCAAGACGGTCGGAAACTTCGGACGTTCCGGGGCACGGCGGCGTTCGTCGCTTTCCAAGGTGAGCAGTGCTTCAAACGCCCAGCGCGAGGGAGCCAGGTTGGCGCATTGACCGACGGTGCTGTTCATCTTGTGGATCGGCTGCATCACTCCGCCGAGAATCACCATCGGCAGCAGCACGATTGGCAGCAAGGCAATCGCCACTTCCGACGTTCGCGCCGCAGCCGAGATCGTCAGCCCGATGCCCAGTCCGACCAAGGAGACCAGCAACAACGCTCCCAACAACTGCAAGGGGTCCGCTCGCAGTTCACAGCCCCAAGCGGAGATCGCTGTCAGAATGGCGCACTGCACAACGCACAGCAGGCCGAGGACCGCGAATTTGGAAGCGACATACGAGGGAAGCTTCAGATTCACCATTCGCTCGCGGTGATAGATCGCCCATTCGCCAACGATCTCACGCACGGCGTTCGAGCACCCAAACCAGAGGGCGGCGAGACTGAGCAGGAAGAGGGTCGTCGAACTGGCCCGCATACCGGCCTCCCAATTTTCATCCGTCATCTCGGCGCGAACGTCATTGCCAAACACCAACACGACGAGGATCGCCACGATGGGAGCTTGAGCCAGCAGGATCGCCGTGTTCCAGCAATCCTTGAGCTTGATGATGAGGCATCGCTTGAACAGCGTCTTCCACTGAGCCACTCCCGACGTGCGGCTGGTGCGCGGCGGTGCCCCATGGACCGGCGGCGCGGCCTGTTTGCCGACGCGCTGCTCGATGTACTCGCGCCCGTAGTCCGAGTGCTGATAGAGCTCGGTCCATTCGGCCGCCTTCCGTTTGGCCAATCCGCGCAAGACTTCATCGGGAGAAGGATCGACGCCGGGCCGCTCACCGGGGACGCCGTCCGGGTTGAAGAACTTGACCGAGTCGGGATAGGCCGGACCGTAGTAAACCAGCCGCCCCGGCTCCGACGAGTTTTGGTCCTTGCCGACCAGCACGAGGTTGTCCATCAGTCGAAACGCTTCGAGACTCGGCTGATGGATGGTCAGCAGGATCGCCTTGCCGGAATCGGCCAGCCCGCGCAGCAACTTCATCACCATCAACGCATCTTCGGACGACAGCCCCGAAGTCGGCTCATCGAGAAACAGCACGGACGGATCGGTCAGCAGTTCTTGCGCAAGGTTGACTCGCTTCCGTTGACCGCCGCTGATCCCCTTCTTTTCGGGTGAGCCGATCAGGACGTTCTCGGTCCCTTCGAGTCCGAGCTGCTTCAGCACACCGGCGATCCGATCGCGAATGGCGGACTCGGAGAAGTCGGGCGGCAGTCGGAGTCGTGCCGTGTAGTAGAGTGCCTCGCCGACGGTGAGGTCGCGATGAATGATGTCGTCCTGCGGGACGTAACCGAACTGTCCGGCGAACTGCTGATAGTGCGAGTACAAGTCCTGACCGTTGATGAGGACTTGCCCGGCGGTGGGAGGCGTGTAGCCGTTGAGGATGTTCATCAGCGTCGTCTTGCCCGCGCCGCTTGGTCCCATCAGACCGACGAACTCGGTCGGATAGATCGTCAGCGAGACGTTTTCCAACAGCTTCTTGCCGGGAACGTGCATCGTCAGCCCGCGCGCTTCGATGGTGATGTTGCCTCGATAGTCGCGTCGCTCGAAATCGCCCGCCGCGTTCAGCCGGTACATGTAACTGCCGATGGTCAGTTCGTCTCCCGGTTGGATCGGTTCGGTCCCCTGCACGCGCCGTCCATTCAGGAACGTTCCGTTCGCGCTGCCGAGGTCTTCGACCACCATCTTCCCCGCTTTGCGCAGCACGCGCGCGTGGCGGGCCGAGATCATCGGATCGTCGAGCACCTGATCGCAGGCGGGGTCGCGACCGAAGACCGTCGTGTCGTTGCGCATCGAGACGACTTGCTGTCCTGCTCCGCCT
This sequence comes from Schlesneria sp., assembly GCA_043733345.1. Lineage (GTDB taxonomy): Bacteria > Planctomycetota > Planctomycetia > Planctomycetales > Planctomycetaceae > Schlesneria. The sequence continues at coordinate 1,049 of JAYTGQ010000776.1, read as the reverse complement.
CCGAGTGCCGCGCGCTGGGCGAGTAGCCGACTAACGGGAACGCGAAACGAACCGAAGAAGACCGTGTCGGAAACGGCCAGCGGCGAACGCACGATCTTGCGGTCGGGCGATCCGATCGCGGTGCCGTTCACCGAGCCAAGGTCTTCCAATTCGAGCTTGCCACCGGCACGCACACTGAGCCGCGCGTGGTACGGCGAGATCATCGGGAAGTCGAACACGATGTCGTTGTCCGCTTCGCGCCCGATCCGAATCTCACTCTGTCCCGCCACCGCGCCCGTGCGGCCACCCCTGTTGAAGGCGTGCCCGCCCGAACCCGTTCGCGGCGCTGTCGGCGGTCCATTCGAGTCCGCTCCCACTCGCAACTCGGGGACATCGCGAATCGCCAGCCAGTCGGTCATCCCTTCCTTCCAAACCACATCGTCCGCAGTGAGCATTCCCGCCGCGATCAGTCGATGAATCTCGGCTACGGGCACGGGGCCGGTCTGCTCCGATCCGGTCGAGTAATGCCAGATGAGCAACATCGGTCGGCCGGGAGGCCCCGACCCGGCGGGCCTTGGAACGGAAGCCGCTTCTCTCACCGAGCCACCGGAGCGAGTGGCAATCACCGGCGTCGAACCTCCGAACAGATGTTCGATCGTCGCCGCCGACAGCCACGTCTGCTGGTCGATCGAAACCTCATTGGCTCGGCTGAACTGACCGCGTGCCCGCAACGACTTCAGTTGAGCGATATCAAAGGGACCGGACACTCGTCCGCGCACCCGGATGAAATAGGAACCGTGACTACCGGAGTCGGTCATGAGGTTGCTCGCGAACGGAAGGAGGACATGACTGCGGTAAGAACGGGGTTGTTGATACGTCACGCGGCAACTGGATTGTTTAACCGCGTGGGCAACGCCCCGCGCGTCGAGCGACGTTGGAGCCTGTTTCGCCCATCGACGCGCGGGGCGTTGCCCAGGCGCAGGCGATTATCGATAGCGAGTGGTATGACGAGGATCTACTGAAGCTGCTGAATAAATGCACGGGGTGGGCGGAGCTGCGGGAGAATGGGG
>JAYTGQ010000775.1:0-3938 GCA_043733345.1 Schlesneria sp. | reverse complement strand
GGGTCAAACATCCGCATTTGTTGAGGATCACGAATCCATCGCATCAAAGCCGCTCCGTCCCACAAAACCAGCCGTTTCCGCCGCGCCCGCAGTCTAGCTCCCACCCCCGCCCAGAGCAGTCTCACCCGCCACTTCCCCCACAAAACAGGGAATCTTTCTCCTAATCCCCGCCAACGCAGACTTCGGGCGAACACGTCCGTCATACGTAAATTTGGCCGGATTGACGACCGACGGTAGCCAGATGATGTGCAGCCTTGGCATACGGTTGCAGCGTGGCAAACGGGCACTCGTCGTGGGTGCTGATTGTGGTTCAGTCCTTGTCGGCGCGGAGGCCAAAAACGAATCGGCGAAGATATCGCGACATCCGTTGAGCCATCGTGTCGCCAATACGGTGAAGTGGGTGAGCCTACTTCACATCGCGAATCGGCCGGATTTTCACACTGACCGGAAGATACCCCACAATCCCTATTCTCAAGAAAACTTCCCCAGTCGTTTGACTTGCTGGATCGTGCCGATATTCTGCTGCCTCGCAAAGGGGAAACTCGGAGCAGCTTCCCCAGTCTTCGCAAAAGAATTCCTCGCGCAGAACGGTCTAGGGACAGAACTGCTGCGGGAGGTGGGTGTGCCGAAGGTCGGTCACCACGTGTTTGGTATCTGGTTTTAGGATCGAAGGAGATTAGGATGAATCGTTTGTTTGGTTTGGCAATGGCGTTTGGTGTTGTGTTCGCAATGAGTGGTGTTGCCGAAGCTCGTAGCTGCTGCAAGCCCGCAAAGGTCAAGTGCTGCAAGGCTCCTAGGACCAGGTGCTGCAATACTCAACGGCAGTCCTGCAATGCTGCTCCAGCTTCTTGCTGCAATGCTGCTCCAGCTTCCTGCTGCAATGCCGCTGCTGCTCCTTGCTCCAATGGTTGCAGTGCTGTCGCTGCTCCTTGTGCCAATGGTTGCAGTGCTGTTGGTACTCCAGCTGCCGCTGCTCCAGCCGCTGCTCCTCAGCCTCCAGTTGAAAACGCTCCAAAGCCAGCTGCGTGAATTGTCACGCCTGCTGCGTCGCCATGCTTGGCATGAACGATGTGGAGTGGTGCTTTAAAAGAGGGCTTGTCGCACTCGCTGCGACGAGTCCTCTTTTTTTCTTTGTGACGCCTTCACCACACTGCTCGCGGCCGATCCTGACACTCACCCGAAGCGTAAGCGAGGAACGCAATACATGACGTTTCCGACAAAAGTCGATTCCCACGCCGGTCGTAGCTGAATTCGCAAGAATTCAGACTCAAATGAACGAGCGTCTGAACTACGACTTTTGTCGGAAACGTCATACATCTCCTAGTTTACTCTTCGGGTTAGTGTGCCGCAGCGACAAATGTCTCACTTTGGGCCGTGTGAGGTCTGACCGGTTCACCTTTCCAAGGAATCGTTGCGTCGAAAATGAGTTCAAACGCGGCTCATTGCGGACGACTTGATGGCTGGACAACACGGATCGACTTCCGTTTTGGATTGACGATGAAGACCGATCGGCTTGGGAATTTTTGTGCGATCTCGGATGGATCGGTTTCGTTCGGCGAAAATCGGCCGAGCAGAACGTTACTCGACAGTCCCGGCTCGTTGGTGACGAAGTCGAGGTGACTCGCTTCAGACTCACGCTGATCGACCAGCACGAGTGCCGGTCGCACTTTCACGGTGGCTTCGATCCATTTGCGGGCTTCGTCTTGTTGTTGTCGAGGGTATGCGAGTGAATTGATCCCGCGAATGAGGCGAGGCTTCCAACCGCCTCCCGGCTCGAGGTAGTTTCCGGCGAGAGACAGTGCGAGCAGGCCGAGCCACCACAATTTGAGGCCGTTGCGGCGCGAGTGGGTCCATTCGGCGAACAGTCTCTGCGTCGCGGTGGCCAAGAGCAGGCACCACAGCGGCGCGGTCTCAAATACGTAGTGCCAGCCCATGATGCCGACGTACCAGTACGGAACGTGAACGGCGTGCAGGCTGAGAATCGCAGCCGCTACAAGCAACCAGCGCCGATCGAGTTTCCTCGCCGCACTGATGACAATGATCGTGGTGAAGAGCAGCGGCAGAACGTCCAGCGTCCACAACCAGCTAGCGATTCCGCGCGTGAAGGCGTTGGAGGCCGCCAGCGTCGGCGTGAGATTCTCGGCCCAGCGGTCGTAGTGTTCGATCACCTTCGGCCCGAGATGTTGCTCACCGCGCACGACGTTGTTGAAGCCGAAGACATGCCGTGGCGTGTAAGTGTCGGTGTAAAGCTGATAGGGCGACGTGAGCCATTCTCCCGTGATGTCTCGGTTGTACGCGAGCATCACACACCAGCCCGCGATGAGGGGGAGGCCCAAGCCGAGCAGCACTGCCAGGCGCTGCGACACATTCGTCAATCGAGAGCCGGTTTCAACACCAACCCGCAGCGTCAGCGAGGACGAATCCAGTCTGGGCAGCCCGGTATCCTTGCTCACGCTGCGGGTTGGTGTTTGGACCTTGAAGTCGCCGCGCAGCAGCCACCAAGCCACTTCAATACCAAACGGCAGTCCGATTCCGGCAGCGGTCATCGGTCGGCAGAGCATCGCGAAGCTGAGACCACTTCCCGCGATCACCGCATCCCAACCGGAACGTGTTCGTCCGAGTCGCGTGATCCCGAGCAAAAAGACTCCCAACCCAACCAGCGTCGGGTGGTGAGCCAGCAGCATGTTGCCGAACAAGCCGACTCCCGGCGACAACGCCATCGTCAGTGCGGCGATTCCGCCGACGAACCGTCCGCCCAGTTCTCGTCCCGTCCAGAAGAGGAGCAACGTGGCGATGGCTCCCGCCCATTGAGGCCCCCAATACGGATGGCCCAGCGCGACGAAGGGTGCCAGCCACAGACCGGTCCCTGGGTAATAGCGGCACGCCATTCGGCCTTCGTTCAAGACGTGCATCTGGTCGAACAGTTCGGGATGAACCGGTGAACTTGGGAACGAGAGCCGTCCCGCCAACAGAGTTTTCGCCTGGAAGAGATAGCTGTACTCATCGTGGTACGCAGGCGGGAGGTCTCCGATCCGAGTGGCGATCACGGAACTCACGGAGAGCGAAACTCCCGCACACAACAACGCCAGTAACCAATCGGTTGCCAAACTGCGTTGTGCAGGATCCGGTGTTTCAACTCGTGCGACCGGTCTCGTGCGTCGCGAGCGGGACGGCATGACCGCGATGGGAGCCGCTGCCAGCCAAAGTAACTGGGCGGTGGCGAGTCCCGGATCCCATTCGGCGATCAAACCGAGCATCGCGACGACGCACGTGGCCAGCCCGCAGCACCAGCCCGCGATCTGGACCGGCCACGCGACTCCCTCGCGCTGTAATTCCGTGGCTGAACTCGTGGCCCTCGACATCAGAAACGAACGCCTTTCCCGTGAGCTGTTTTTTTAGAGAGAGTTGTCTTCGTACTACTCACGTTCTACTCACGTTTTGTTTCTTCGCCAGGCGCGAAGATTTCCGCACTGTCACCAAATGATCCCCGCTGCTGGAGAGGCTTGTCACTAGCCCACTTCATCCAGGAACGGCCGTCAGAAGACCTCAACAAGAAAATGGTGGACAAGAAGATGAAAGCGAGGTCCAGATGTTTCCTCTCTGATCTTCTTGTCCGCCATCTTCTTGTTCCTTTCGGTTGCGGCGGAGCCGCGCTGGGGAACCCGAGTTTCGCCAACGGTGACGCAACTCGCTAGCGTCGATGTCGATGATCTTTCAACAGTGACTCTTTCGTCTCCACTGACCACGGCGTCCACTGCGGCTACGATGATGAGCCTCATGGCAACTTCCCACTCGTCTGTTCAGCCTCAGTATCGCGTCGGCTGGTTCGTCGATCGGACGGGCCGTCTCGTCGAGGATGTCACGATTTGCGTCGCGGCGGATGGGCGAATCGACGTGCGACGCGGTGTCGATCCGGCGGCGATTGATCTCGGAGATGT
>JAYTGQ010000774.1:0-1259 GCA_043733345.1 Schlesneria sp. | reverse complement strand
TTGACCGGTACGACGCGGTTCTCCTCCACTTCGGTCTTGCGGACGCGATGGCGCAGACGACGGCGCTGGCGTGGCGGACGTCTTTGGATGCGCTGTTCGATCATCTGGAATTTGCGATGTCCGTCTCGGGACACATTTTCGTGATTGAGAGCCCCGACCCCACCACCGACCCACTGTTCCGATCGGGCCACGCTACGAAGGTCGCTAAATCCGTTCGTTCCTACAACACCCAAACAGTCGCGGCAGCTGCCGGCAGGACGACCACCACCGTTCTGCCATTCCCCGTCACAACAGGGTCACCACTCCCACGAGTGGACACCCCCAGCACTTTCGCGAGGTTCGCCCAAACCTTCGCCCAACCGGTCGCCGCCCATCTGGACCTCGAATTTCGGGCGGGGAGCGGTCGAAGCCCCGCGATCAGCTCTGAGAGCGACCGGCAAAGGTCACTTGAGAATCTACGCATTCTGGATACCGTTGGAGAGGAACGCTTCGACCGGATCGTCGCCTCGGCGCGCGCACGATTCCACACCCAGTACGCCGCGTTCAACCTCATCGACGGAGACCGACGATGGTCAAAATCGCAGATTGGTTCCGGGCCTGCGGAAAGTCCCCGCGAGCACGAGTTCTGCAATCTGACCATCCACCAACATGGTGCCCTCATCGTCGGCGATGCGCAGCTGGACACGAGGTTCGCGGCGAACCCGCTCGTAGTCGGGGAACCGCACATACGTTTCTACGCCGGCTACCCCATCGAATCGCCTGACGGTCAACGTATCGGAACACTTTGCGTTTATGACCCCGAACCACGCGACGCCAGCGTCATGGATGCAATCACGCTCAGAGACCTAGCCATCGCAATAGAAAAAGAACTATGGGTCGACAATTCGGATCATCGCCGACACCCACTCGGCTTCGAGGTCTCTTAGACCGACCCCAAAGCAAAAGAGACTCATCACGGCGGAGCCGCTGCAGCAACCGCAGTCGATTCGGTTGACTGGATTGAATCACTTTTGCCTGCTCGTGGGCGAAGCACGACAAAATCCTCGTCCGGATCGTTACGCGAGAGGTATTCCACGACCTCAATACCGACCTCGGACACGATTGACATCTATAGGACCATCCGCCAACGGCCGATCTCGTGGAAGCGTCTCCCAGAATTCTGGGAGGGTGCTGGGCTGGCTTCGTTGTGATGATTGCGATGAGGAAGGAGACAACATGTTCGCACGAACGTCGACATGGTCGGGATCACCCGAGGCTCT
>JAYTGQ010000773.1:0-10496 GCA_043733345.1 Schlesneria sp. | reverse complement strand
CCTGTTGAAAAAGCCGGTGACGTGTGGAAAGTCACTTGTTTCTTGCGGCTCGGCAGGAGCCTCGCCCTCCCGATAAACGTTTTTCAACAGGCTGCTAGGCTGGCATAGCATCGCCCCGTTGGGGCTGAAAACCCAAAGAGCGCAACTTCAAAACGCGCGAGCGAGGGCTTCGCGGTCATCGAACGTCCAGCCTTCGCTCGCGCGTCGGGCCAAGTTTTTCCGAGTCGAACCGGTTTTAAAGTTTTATTTACCGTGGGCAAGTCATTCATCGACTTCCTGACCGAAGGCCAGTCTCAGTTGCTGGTCCTTCTGCGGTTGTTGCAGTTCCTTGAACAGCAGGCTCGGTTGAATGTCCTGGTTGTTCTGGTACTTGCTCCCGCTGCGGTACTCGCGAATCGTGCCTTCGACCGTGTGATAGAAGATCTGGCAGATCGGTAATCCGGGATAGATGCGGATTGGGTGAATGGCGAACAGTTCCAGCGTCCAATACCCGCAGAACCCGACATCGCCAAAGCCCGCCGTCACATGCACGAACAGACCGAGCCGCCCGACCGAAGAACGACCTTCCAACATGGGAACAAGGTTGTGCGTTTCCGTCCGTTCGATGGTTCGGCCGAGATAGAGTTGACCGGGATGCAGCACAAAGCCTTCGGGCGGAATGATGTGCCGCCGATAGCGATTCGGCCGACGCACATCGAGCACGATTTCCTCGTACACGATCAGTTCGTCGTGCAAGCGGAGGTTGTAGCTGTTGGGGTTGAGCAACTTCTCATCGAACGGTTCGATGACAATGTTCTTGTCCAACTGCGCCTTGATTTCATCACCGGTGAGAATCATCGGAGAGCGTCGTGGCCGAAGGGAAAGGGAATGGCGGTGGAAGGGTTGCCACCTTACGGGCCGTTCGTGTGGGATGCAACCAACGCTGTTTCAACGACAGGGCCATCGCCTTGTTGGGACTGCGAAACCTGTAGGTTGGGACCAGCGGCGCTTCGCCGCGCCAGCCCACCATGATTCCTCGACGATTCCCGATGGTGGGCCGGCGCTCGAAGCGAGCTGGTCCCCCCTACATTGAAAAAGGTGAGGGGCTTGCTTCAACGATCCGGCCGTGTGGATTCAACCAATCGCTCGCACAGCAATGCCGCGTGGCCCTGATCGATTGCGGCGGCGGCGAGAGGAACGGCCTCTTGAATTGAGGCCGCTCGCTGGGCAGCGAACAGCGCGGCGGCGGCGTTTGCGACGAGGATGTCTCGCGCGGGGCCGCGTTCTCCGGCGAAGACGCTACGGATTAAAGCGGCACTTTCGGCAGCACTACTGACGCGGAGTTGTGCCACGTCGCATTCGGGAAGTCCCAGCAGCGCAGCGGTCCAAGTGTGACGCTGCACGCCGGACGGTGAGACTTCAAACACAGCGGTCTCGCCCCACAAGCTGACTTCGTCGAGTTCATCGTTGCCGCACACAACCAGCACGCGTTGTGAGCCGAGTTGATGCAGAGCCTGTGCGAGCATTTCAGCGGCGGCGACGCGGCTCGCTCCGACGAGTTGGTACGTTGCACGAGCCGGATTCGTCAGGGGGCCGAGCATGTTGAAGACGGTGCGAAACCCGAGTTGCTTACGGACGGGAGCGGCATACTTCATCGCACCATGCAGCAACGGAGCGAAGCAAAACCCAATGCCGATCTCGTCGATGCAGGCGGCGATCTGATCGGGCGTCCGTTGCAGGTTGACTCCCAACGCTTCGAGCACATCGGCCGAGCCGGTGCTGCTGGAGACGCTCCGATTGCCATGCTTGGCGACGGGTTGTCCCGCTGCCGCTGCCACGAGCGCCGCCGCCGTGCTGATGTTGAACGTGTGGAGTGAATCGCCGCCGGTCCCGCACGTATCGAGCAGATTCAAAGTGCGACACGGAATGGCGGTCGCGCGCTCGCGCATGGCCTGCGCGGCACCGACCAGTTCGCTAACGGACTCGCCGCGACACCGCAACGCGGTCAGCAGCGCGGTGATTTCGACCTCGGTGGAGCGCCCATCCATGATCGCGCCAATCGCCGAGTGCATCGCCTCGGCCGTGAGGTCTCGCCCCTCGAGCAGTTCGGAAATGGCAAAGCGAAGTTCATCAATCATGGGGACGTTTCCAATGGAATTTGACTGGGGTTCATCCGTGCTATACCGCACGCGGTTGAGGCTGACACTAACCCGAAGCGTAAGCGAGGAGGCAACACCAGTCCTCGCTTACGCTTCGGGTTAGTGTGAAATGTGCCATCCTCACCCGCCTGCGTGCTAGCGACGCATCTCAAAACTAGCCCGACGCCCAGCGCGGGCTTCACCGTCATCGAATGTCCCGCCCGCGCTGGCGTGTCGGGCTGGTTTTCGAGGCATACGCGTTCTACTGACGGAATGTGTTCTATGAGCGGCAGAGGGCCACGTAGCGTCTCACCGCTTCGGTCATACCGAGTTCGAGGGCGTCGGCGATGAGGGCGTGGCCGATGGAGACCTCTTCGACGTGAGGGACTTGCGACAGGAAGTCGCCCAAGTTGTCGAGATTGAGATCGTGACCCGCGTTCACACCGAGACCGATCGCATGTGCGGCTTGAGCGGTGGCGGCGTACTGCGCGAGGGATGCGGCGCGCACGGCGGTCGGAAACGCGACGGCATAAGGCTCGGTGTAGAGTTCGATGCGGTGCGCACCGGTCGCGGGGACGAGTGACATCGCGGCGGGATCGGGGTCCATAAAGAGGGAGACTCGAATTCCGGCCGCGCGCAGCGGCGGGATGATGCGTCGCAACAGATCGCCGTGAGCGGCAACGTTCCAACCGTGATCCGATGTCATTTGGTCGGGAGCGTCCGGCACGAGCGTGCATTGCTCGGGATGGACCTCGTGGATGAGTCGCAGGAAATCGTCCGTCGGATAGCCTTCGATGTTGAACTCGACCCGAAGCTGCTGCGTGAGGAGCCGCAGTTCGCGGACATCGCTCGGTCGTGTGTGCCGTTCATCAGGCCGAGGATGCACGGTGATCCCGGCCGCTCCCGCCGCAACGCACAGTCGTGCCATGCGACCGATATCGGGCAGGCCGTTGTCGCGCGTGTTGCGCAGCAGAGCAATCTTATTGAGGTTCGCGCTGAAGGCTGTCATGGGGGATCGGCTTGTGCGAGCGGTTGACGGAAGAACGGAATTAGTCAGGTGCGAGTCAGACGAGCGGAAAGAGTTCTCTGACCCACACCAACCCGAAGTGTGAACGAGGACGCGGGCTAAGAAGTGTGAACGAGGGCGTGGATCGACTGCGCCCTCGTTCACACTTCGGGTTGGTGTGGGGGCGGGTGAGCCATTGCATTCCGGTCGTCTTACAAACCGGCACCGCTGGTAAAACGGTGCGTGACTTCGGCGGCCCACGGGTGCAGGTAATCGGCCAATGGCGGGATCGGGGGCTGCGAGTAATCGACGGCACCGCGACGGTACGGACCGCCGTCGTAAGTCAGACGAAAGAGGTGTTGCAGGTCGAGCGGCGATTCGTCTTCACCTTGTCGCAATGGAATCGGGATCACGGGAAGTTGCTCCGCGATGCGAATGGGGAAGAACTGAAACGGCCCGCAGACACCGGCCTTCCGTTCCCACGCGCGATTGACGACGGCGAGGTACTCCGACGGAACGGTTTCTTTCCAAAGATACGAAATCAATTCGGGATCGATGCAAACGGTTTCGCCTGATCGAAGCAAGTCGATCTCCACGAGTGAGGTCTTGCTCGCCAAGATTCTCTGACGCTTGCGCAGATACTTCGCGCGATCTTCTCCCGGCAGCTTGTTGGTCGGACTGATGATTTCGATCAGTGAGACCAGTTCGCGACCGTGGCGGATATCTCGAATCTCGATCGAGGCGAGTTGTGCGGCATCAGACTCCACGCACATCGTCATCGACGGCGAGATGCCTGTGCGCGGTGAATCCAGAACCGCGACGCCCCCTTCGTCTTGCTGAGGAGTTCCTCCCCAACCTCGGCCGACTCCCACATCGGGAACAATGATTTGGCGAACGTAATCGCCCACGATCCCCATCTCCTCTCTCATTTCGAGTTGGGCAAAATAATGTTCCGGAAGATGGCGATTGAGTACGTCGCGCATCTGGGCGGCCAGCGCATTGTGAAAGTCGGGCCACAGATACGGGTCTTCCAGATACGGGTCCATTCCGGGAAAAGGAGATGGCATGGGAGCGGCCTCGATGGTCAGGGAGTTGATGTGAGTGACAGAGCGGCGTGCATTGCCCGGTCGGAGTCTAACATCGTGATGCGAACTGCGTGAATCTCGTCGCGAACTACCCAGCTTCGGAAGGGGTTCCTAGAATCCCCGACCCGCTACCGAGGCGGCGTGCGGTGATTCTGTGTTTTCCTGTGTGCATGGACGCGATCTTGGCGAAGAAAGCTCGAACGACCGTTGATTCTGGTCCCGTTGATAACGGACTCGTCGATCCCGCCCCGAGCAGTCTCGTGCCCGAACAGCCTGCTCCCGCCAAGACTCGCGCCAAGGCCGCAGCCCCCAGTTCGACGGCCGCGACTCAACCCGACAACGCTGTGGGAGCCGATTCTTCTCCGCAGACGGTCGTGATGACTGCGGACTCTGCAACAGATGTCGCTGCGACCGAGCAGCCTGCGATTAAGAAGTCAGCCACGGTGAAGACGGCTTCCAAGAAGTCCGCAGTGAAGTCGTTTGAGGGCCGGGTGCCTCAGCCCGAGGTCGCCGCCATTCTCAGCGCGTCACCGTCCCAAGGCGCAGCGTCAGAAACTACGGCGGCGAAGATCGCGATCGTGAAGTCTGACGGGGTGATCGATCCCGCGTGGGACGCGGCTGTTGAAGAGGAGACTCAGCGGCTGGGCCGTTTCGTGTGGGGACATCTCGGTCGGCGTCGGCCTTCGATTTTCGAGCGGCGTTGGTGGGATGATCGCATCATGGCGGCCGCGATGGCCGATGAGTCGCTCAAGGTGCAGATGTTTCGGTTCGTCGATGTGCTGCCGCGATTGAAGACGCATCGCGATGTGACGCGTCACTTGCAGGAATACTTTCACGAGGTGAAAGAGCATCTGCCGTTTGCCGTCGAGATGGTGCGGTTCGGCGTCGAGCATCTGTCGCCCGAATCGGTGCTGTCGCGGGCCTTGGCGTACAACGCGCGGGCCAACGCGGCGCGCATGGCGCGGCGGTTTATCGCGGGATCGAGCGTCAGCGAAGTCCTCACCGCAGTGACGGCCTTACGCCAACAAGGATTGGCGTTCACGCTCGATCTGCTCGGCGAAGCGGTCATCACCGAGCCGGAGGCCGAGGCGTATCAACGCTCGTATCTCGATCTGATCGACGGGTTAGCTCCGGTGGTCAATGCGTGGCCAGAGTCTTCGTTGGCGGACTGCGATCATCAGGGGACGGTCCCGCGCGTGAATGTGTCGATCAAGTTGTCGGGCCTCGTCAGCCACTTCCGTCCGGCGGATGCCAAAGGAACGACGGTCGCCGTTCAAGAACGGCTGCGACCGTTGCTGCGTAAGGCGCGCGAGAACCATGCGTATCTGCACGTCGATATGGAGCAGTACTCGTACAAGGATCTGACGCTCGACATCTTCAAGCAGACGCTGATGGAGGACGAGTTCCGCGACTGGGGCGACGTGGGTGTGGTCGTGCAGGCGTATTTGCCCGACTCCGAACGCGATGTCGCCGGGCTGCTCGAATGGTCTCAGCAACGCGGAACTCCCGTGTGGGTCCGGCTGGTGAAGGGAGCCTATTGGGATTATGAGACGGTGGTCTCGGCAAGCCGCAACTGGCCGACACCCGTCTTCCAACAGAAGTGGCAATCGGACGACAGCTACGAACGGCTGACGAAGATGCTGCTGGAGAACCACACGCTGCTGCGTCCCGCGTTCGGCAGTCACAACTTGCGCAGCCTGTCGTACGCAATCGCCTGTGCGAAGCAGCTCCAGGTTCCCAACGGCGCGTTCGAGTTGCAGATGCTGTACGGCATGGCGGAAGAGCAGGCGCGGGCCTTTCTGGAGCTGGGGCATCGTGTCCGCATCTACACGCCGTTCGGACAGCTCATGCCGGGGATGGCCTATCTGGTTCGGCGGCTGCTCGAAAACACTTCCAACGATTCCTTCCTGCGACACGCCTACGACGACGGCGCTCAGATCGAAAGCCTGCTCATGAAACCGACCGAAGCCGCGAAGCTCACGCCCGTCAAACCGCAACCGCCCGTCCCTGAGTTCCTCAACGAACCGGTCGCCGACTTCAGTCAGCAGGACGTGCGTGACGCGATGCAAGAGGCGCTCGAACAGGTCGCGGGGGAATTGAACCAGACGCACGCGATCAGCATCGGTGGCAAGGCGATTCACGCCCGCCCCATGTTGATCTCACGGAACCCTTCCTCCAAGGACCAAGTCGTGGGCCGCATCGCCTGTGCCACGCATGACGACACCGAAGCGGCGATCGAAGCGGCCCGGCGCGCCTTCACCAATTGGTCTCGCACCGACATGAAGTACCGGGCCGAATATCTCGAACTGATCGCCAGCGAACTGCGATCACGCCGGTACGAAATGGCGGCGTGGCAGGTCTACGAATGCGGCAAGCCCTGGGCGGAAGCGGACGCCGACGTGTGTGAGGCGATCGACTTTTGCCGGTACTACGCGCAACAGATGCTGCGTCTGGATGAGCCTCAACACGTCGATCTGCCGGGTGAAGAGAACAGCTACTTCTACCGACCGCGCGGCGTCGTGGCGGTCATCGCGCCGTGGAACTTCCCGCTGGCGATTTTGACCGGCATGACCACCGCCGCGATTGCCGCCGGCAACACGGTCATCATGAAACCGGCCGAACAATCGTCGGTTGTCGCGGCGAAGTTGATGGAGATCATGCACTCGGTCGGGATCCCCGAAGGGGTCGTCAACCTGCTCTCGGGGATTGGCGAAGACATCGGGCCGGTCTTGGTGGGCAGCCCCGATGTGGATGTGATCGCCTTCACCGGCTCGCGCGAAGTCGGCTTGGCGATCAACGAGCAGGCGGCCGCCACGCATGGGTCACAACACGGCGTGAAGCACGTCCTCGCCGAGATGGGCGGCAAGAACGCGATCATTGTCGATAGCGATGCCGATCTGGATGAAGCGGTCGTCGGTGTGATGCAGAGCGCGTTCGGATACGCCGGTCAAAAATGTTCGGCCTGTTCGCGCGTCATCATCCTGGCAGACGCTTACGACGAGTTCCTCGCGCGGTTGATCGAAGCGACCAAGTCCTTGAAGGTCGGCCCGGCACATCTGCCTTCAACCGACATCGGTCCTGTGATCGACGAAGATTCGGTCACGCGAATCCTCAAGTACATCGAGCTGGCCGAGACTCAGGGCGGGCGGCTCGTGCTCGGTGAGATCGATCCGAAGCTCAGCGCGAAGGGCTACTTCATCGGGCCGCATATCTTCGTCGATCTCGCTCCCGACTCGAAGCTGGCTCAGGAGGAGGTCTTCGGGCCGGTCCTCGTCGCGTTCAAGGCGCGTGACATGTCGGAAGCGCTGGCCATCGCCAACGGTACGCCGTACGCGCTGACCGGCGGTTGCTACAGCCGCAGCCCCGCGAATCTCAAACGTGTCCGCCAAGAGTTTGCGGTCGGCAACCTCTATCTCAACCGACCGATCACCGGCGCACTGGTCGGTCGCCAACCGTTCGGCGGCTTCAAACTGAGCGGCATCGGCAGCAAAGCTGGCGGCCCCGATTACCTCAAACACTTTTTGATCCCGATCAACATCACCGAGAACACACTACGTCGAGGCTTCGCCCCCGCGACCACCGACGAGTAGCGAGGCATTGTGGCTCGTTTACATCTCGCGCGGTCAGTGATGAGACATCCGAGCGGGGCGGCATAAGCCCCCCGGTTCTTGGGCGTAAGCCCTTCGTTCAAAGAACCGGGGGGCTTACGCCGCCCCGCTCGGAAATGTCTCACTTTGTGCCGTGCGAGGTATAAACAACTCACGAAGTCGAGTGCGATCAAGTTATCGCAATTTCTGGGCGGACTTTTGCCTCACGGCCGCGCGTTCTGATCGCCAGCGTTTCGGGGCCGGGATTGCCGAGTTGATCGCCGGTACGCGATGGGCCGCTTCTCGATCTGTCGGTGCGGCGATCTGTTCCGCACGCACTGTCTCCGTCGGCTTGGCCGTGAGCGGCGTTGCCTCGCCGCCCGAGTTCTCGTCCGTCATGAACAGCACACGCCACGAAAGCGATTCCATCACTTCGACGATCAGGCACATCGTGCCGCGCGAATTGGACTCCTTCACCGAGCCAATCAGCACGAGTGCGAACCAGCGCAGCACGACGCTTGCCAGGAACATCATCTGAAAATGGCCGATCGTCCAGCCGCCGATGTTCACTGTCGTGTGAGCCAGTCGCATCATCAGCCAACCGGCCGCGATCGACGTGATGCCTCCCACGACGCCCGCCAATGCCTGAGTCGCCGCGATGTACATCGTGCGGTTCTCGGTGGGCGAGTGCTTGATCATGAAGCCGTTGTTTGCGATCAGGATCCCCGCATTTTGAACGGCATCCAGCATGAAGAACGGTGTCAGGAACCAAAATGCGGCGTGAGGCTCCGCCGGGACGAGCAACAGCGCGACCATCAAGCTCGATTTCATCGCGACACTCAACACGAGGACCGGTCGCGTTCCATAGGCGTCGGCCCAACGACCGAGCGTTCGCGAGAACATCGCTCCACCGAGCCAGGAAATCGTCCACAGCAGCAGCACATGGAACAGGTCCATTTTGACTTCGGTCAGCAAGTACAGGCTGATGAACGGCGCACCGGCCATCGCGGCGAAGTTCCAATAACACATGAACCGGATGTAGCGCCGAAACTGTTTGTTGCGGAACGGGGCCGCGAGCACTTCGCGCAGTTTCGGCGAGGGAACGCGCGCGACCGGCGGTTCGTACACGCGGCTGAACAACAGCAGATCGGCCACACCGCAAACAGTTCCCACGCAGGTCAGGACCGCATAGCCGACGCCAATGTTCAGACCGCTCTTCAACAACAGAAACGCCGCCGCACAGAGTGAGGCCGCCGAAGCCGTCTGCATCCAGAAATGACGGCTCCCCCAGTAACGGCTCAAACCATCGTGAGGCAGATAGTCGCCCATCCAACTCAACCACAATGGCGAGCTGAAATGGAGCAACGCCTGATTCGTGGCCGTGGTGACGATCAGCGTCCAAATCCAAGCCTCATCGGACAGGCCGGGCATCAGCCACGGACCGAGTGCCGTGGGAAGCAGCATCAGTCTGTGCGTGAGCGCCGCCCAGAACCACAACCGGCGGCGATGCGTCAGATGGTTGACAACCACTCCCGACACGAACTGCATGAAGAGCATCAGCGTCGGGAGGGCACCGAGAATGCCGATGTGGAGCTCATTCGCACCGATCGAACGCGCGTAGGCGATCGTCGCAGGGGATGTCGTCAGTTGCGTGTAAACGGACGCCAGACAGCCAGCGACAATGATCGCCCGCTTTGCACCGGTCAAAGACCACACAGTGATTCGTTCCCTGATTGAAGCTGCTTGAAACCGACCGGCGAACGTGTTCGCAGCCGGTGCTCCCTCAGAGACCCCCTCCAATGAGAACAAAATCCCCGTGCGGAGTGACTCCGTGGGGACAGGCATTGCCGTGAAGAGGTTCGGGAGGCGCGGGTTCTAGCAGACGATTCGAGGCTGGCAAAGACCGCTTCTGCGCAGTGATCGAAGAGGAACTGAACGGGTTGAAAATCACTGACCCTACCGGATTGCCTGTGCTGGATTTCGACCCCATCCAGCTTGCCTCATTGGTCTCTACACAAGTCCAGACGCATCGCTTTTCCCAACGTGTTTGTTGTGCCCCTCTTCATCCGTGCCCCGGCTTTGCCATCCGCGCTATAAGGAGCTGTCTTGGAACGCTCGAACTAGCGCGGATGGCAAAGCCGGGGCACGGATGAAGAATTGAACCCACAGCCGTACACATCAACAGAGTATGCCTGTTCCGAATTGTGTCGAGACCCATGAGGACTTGTTTGCCGTCGATGCACAGAATTGCCTCTGCGGTCTTCCAATCTCTGCGGTGGTTCCATCCTCGAATTCTGACACCGCAGAGATTGGAAGACCGCAGAGAAAAACAGCAAATCCAGTGATTTTCGAGTTGTGTCGAGACCAATGAGCTTGCCTGGATGGTGAACGAGATGGTGGGCTAACTTGGGGATAATGCTCAACGGATACGACCCCATCCGCCTCGTGCGGATGGTGAAGCAGATGGGACGCTGCGAACGACCTCGCGGCCGGATCATCTGCTTCACCATCCAGACAAGCGGGAGGGGGTCTGAGGCCCTTCCGATGGGGGCACCAATTCGCCTGCCGTCTCGTTCACCATCCGCACGAGGCGGATGGGGTCTGGGGACGGCACATGCCATCCGGTAGGGTCAGGCGTTTTTCAACAGGCTGCTAGGTCTGCGAGTCGCCAAACGCTCAGCTTGGACCGCGCGAGTTCTCG
>JAYTGQ010000772.1:0-10506 GCA_043733345.1 Schlesneria sp. | reverse complement strand
AGCTGCGCGACGGTCACTTTGCCGCAGAGTTGGATCACGTCGGCAAAGCTCATCTTGCCGAACCAGTCGCCGTTGCGATGGACCTCGGCCCGCGACAGGTCGATCACCTTGCCAACTTGATGGAGGTAGTCCTTCGCGTTGGCTTCCACTTCATCAGCGGTCAGCTTTTTGCTGCGCGCGTGATCGCGCCCGCTGGGATCTCCCACCAGAGCCGTGTAGTTGCCGATGATGATCACCGCCTGATGACCCAGCTCTTGGAACTGCCGCAATTTTCGCAGCGGCACCGTGTGACCGAGATGCACGTCGATGCCTGTCGGATCAATGCCGTATTTGACTCGTAATGGCTTGCCCGTCTCACAGCTCCTGGCCAACTTCGCGGCCAGTTCCTCTTCGGGCACGATCTTCTCGACACCACGCCGGATGAGGACCAACTGTTCGTCAACGGGCAGAAAACTCATGGGCGCGGGACTCGAAGGAAGGACTCAAGGGAAACGGGGCGGGGTCTCCGTCGTTTAACCGCGTGGGCAACGCCCCGCGCGTCGAGCGACGTTGTGACTCGTTTCGACATTCCACACGCGGGGCGTTGCCCGCGCGGTTAAACAACCGAACTACTCCACCGTCAGCAACGCGAGGGCGAGCATCGTAGCGTTGAACAGGCCGTGAATCACGACCACGGTGGCATAGCTGTGGCGTCGCTCGAAGACGCAGCCGAGGACCAGCGACAGCGGCAGCAGTGCGGGTCCATCCACTGGTCCATGAATCGCCGCGAAGCTGACCGCGACGAGCGGAATCGCCCACCGCGCGGGGAGTACGGTCCTCAACCAGCCCTGCAAGATGACTCGAAAAATCAGCTCTTCTGACAGCGGTGCAATCACGACCGCGATGAACACGACCAAGGCAATCGTGATCGGGTCCAGATTGTCGGCCAGCACCGTCAGCAACGGGTTCTGCGTGTCGCGCGTGCGGAACGGAGCCATCGCGATCATCGCGACAGCCATCGGCAGTATCGCCAATTGAAAGCCGAACCATCCGTCGCGCAGAGGACTCACCAGCGGTCGTCCTTTCAAACCGAACTGCCTCGCCGAACGCCAGTCGGTTCCCAACAGCAGCGCGATCAGCAGCAAGGTCGTTCCACCGCTCAAGGCCACAACCGTCCATAAGGCGGCGTGCGTGATCCCACGCGGTTTTGAAGCGACCTCGGGCGCGATCTTCGAGGCGAGATGCAGTCCGAACCAGAGCCACGCTAATAGCAACGCCAACCGTTCGGAACCGCCCGTCCAAGCGGCGCGCGGCTCGTCGCAGCGGTCGAGCCAACTCAGTTGTTGTTGTCGCCGCCGCCAGACTTTCACCCACGCCGAGACACCACAATAGATGAGTGACATCAGCAGCCAAGCGGCCAACACATGGCGTGGATCGTTGGGAGAAAAGGGCGTCGGGGGCACTGTCGGTTCAAACCTCGCGCGGCGTGGAAACGTCTTCTCGTGTGTCGTCGCGCGAAGTATAGCAGCCGGTTGAAAGACGTAGGGTAAGCGTCTCGCTTGCCCGTTTTCCGACAGCAATCACGGGCAAGCGAGACGCTTACCCTACGTCTCGGCTACGGTTGTCGTCGCAACGAGACCAAGGGAGCTGGCCCATCAACGGCGTAGCCGGATTACCAAGCTTCCATCATGTTGACGATGCGCCGGGCGAGTTGGTCAACGGAATCCTGCGTTCCGGTCGCCAGAGACTGGCCAACTTCGGGAGCGAACTCCGCCTGTGAGCTGAGTGGGATGGCGTTCGGCGACAGCGGGACTTCCTGCTGCGCGAGAACTTCGCCCGTTCGCAAATTTTCCCACTTCGTGACGATCATCAGCGAAACCTGCAGGTCGCGCGGGTCGTCGAAGCGGTTCTCGCCGAGAACATCCTTGCGCGTCTGCACGATCTTGCCCGTCAGCCGCGTGTCCGCATCCAAGCCTTTGGCCAGCCGATACGGCGTCCGTTTGGAAATCTCTTTCTGCACGGCCTCGGTCAATTGGACCTCGATCCCGCGCCGGAAGGTGTCGTTCTCGAAGATCGGCACGGACACCGTGCGAATCTCGGGATTGAAGCCGTTGCCAACCGTGTAGCCACAGCCGGAGAACACGGGAACCGCGAGCAACAGCGCGAGGAGAACGACCGCGCGACTCAGGACCGGATTCACGAACATCCAGCCACCGCGCGGCCCGCGCGGTGCGGATGAGTTCGTGTGTGGAGAGGTGCGGTGCAACATGTCGTCCAGAATTCAGTCACAACAATGTTCAAATCACACCAACCCACGGTGTGAAACCCAACTACGGGCACATAGAAGCCTGACGCGCAAGCGAAGGAATTCTCGATGTTAGTTCCTTCGCTTGCGCGTCAGGCTTCTATCAGACAACGCTTTCCCGCGCGTGATCACAGTTTCGTCCGGCCTGACGCGGGAGCTTCGATCTCCTGCGCTTCGTCGTCCGAACCGGCGGGCAGTCGGCGTGGAGGCGACCACGGGAGCCAACCTCGTTTCTTGGCAGTGTCGTTCTTTCCGGAGGCATCTCCGCCACGAGCGTCCTCGTCGCGGACTTCCATGTCTTCGGCGGCTTCTTCAAACGGGTCGGTCATTTTTGGTGACCGCTTGAACGGGTTGCCTGACCAGCGCGCAGGAGCTTCCTCGGCAGATGCTTCCGGTGAGTAGTCCTGTTTGACCGAAGCTGATTTGACGGACTTCGAGGAGGTCTGCGGGAGCACTTGTCCGAAGAGCGGCTTCTTGGGGGGATCAGCCGGTGCGAGCAGGACTGCGCCGCTGGCGTACTCGGGGCCGAGTTCTTCCAGTTGCCGCCGTGCCTTCTCAGCGAACGGAGACTTAGGGAAGCGGGCGATCACTTGGTTGCAGTAGACGGCAGCCGCCCGCTTCTTGCCTTTCCTCATCCAAAACTGGACCTGTGCCCATTCGCGTTCCGCTTTGGCTTCGTCGATCTGGGCGAGCTCCTGCTTCAGTCGATCTTTGTCTGCGATGTTGGGATACAGCCGCAGCGTGCTTTCTTTCAAAAGCTCGGCTTCAGTCAACGTTTTCCCTTCGTACTCGGCACCCTGGTACGACATCAGCTTGACGTGCGAACCGAGCAGGAACGCCTCCTGCAAGTGCGGGCTGTTCGGGAACGTTTCACGCAGCATCTGGAAGAACCGATCGGACTCGACGAAGTTCCCTTTGCGGGCGTGATGGCTCGCGACAAGCATCATCGCGTCATCGGCCAGCGGTCCCGTCGGATCGTTCATCCAGATCGCCTGCAACGCGGCGACACCATTGCCCGGCGTGTCGAACAGTGGCTCAGCCTTGTTCGTAAAATTCGGGATGTACATCGGCTTGCCGCTGGGAGCGGCAGGCTCTTCCGCCGGGAGCTTGTGCTTAGGGTCGTCGTAATTGACCTGCTGAACCTCGCCCAGCTTGGCGACCTCGGGGAAGCTCAGCCAGACGCGGCCGATCTTGAAGAGACGCTCGGAAACGACATCGAGATGCCGCGTGGAAGGATATTCCTTGAGCAGCATCGCGTAGACATCGTGGGCCTTCGCGTAGTGGTCCTGTTGATAAGCGGCCTCGGCCTGCATGAACAGCGCGTCCTCGCGGATGTCGCTCTTCTTATATTTCTTGGCGACCTTCTTGAATGCCTTCTGCGCTTCGGCAAACCGCTCGTCTTTATAGATGTCGGTCGCGGCGACGTAAGCGTCCGTCCCGGCGAGCGGCTTGAGTGAGTCCGTGTCGTCCTCGTTCTCTCGCTCGCGCAACCACATCAGGTTGCGGAGGCGTCGCTCGGTCGGCCCCTGCACCTTGGTGATGTTCGGCGTGTTGTCTTTCAACAGCGCCGACTTCTCCCACGGCGTGACGCAACCCCCGAGGAGCGGGAGCAGACACCAAACCACGACGACACACAGAGCCATCGGCCCGTGCTGACATCGCGATCGGTCATATATTGGCGTGTGCTGCATGGTCATCCATGACCGTGTGAGGAAGCGACCCGAGAACCGGAACGCTCGTATAAAATCGCGTGGGCAACGCCCTGCGCAATCGTAGGGTAAGTGGCATGAGTTGCTTAACTCACACCAACCCGAAGTGTGAACGAGGACGAAGTCGATCGACGCCCTCGTTCACACTTCGGGTTGGTGTGACGGGCAAGCGGGACGCTTACCCTACGTGCTAACCGAGGTATTTCAACATTTTTGGCCGCTTGCCTAGGATGTGCGTCAGAGCGGTCGTCGTGACGTGTTTCGCTTCTTTATATTGCTGCGGCGTCAGGTTGAGCTGTCGCCACGCTTCCTCATCTTCGTCGGAGATGACTCGCAACACGGCGGCCGTGCCCATGTGAATTGACAGTTGTGTGTATTCCTCTTTCTGGCAGTCGGGGCAGATCAGGCCTCCCTGCGAGACCCAAAACCCAAACGTTCGTCCGTCCGTCAGCCGGGTGCCGCACGCAACACACGATTCAAAGTCGGGAAGCTGTCCAATTTCCCGCAGTACTACCAATTCAAATCTCAGGATGCCGAGACGTGTCGTTTCCGTGGTCGCGAACGAAGCGAGGGCTTCCTGCGCGGCCGCATAAAGTTCGAGATGAGGGTCGTAATCTTCGGTCAGACCGAGCAACAATTCCGCAACGTAATAGCCCGCGTATAAGCAGACCAAGTCCCGCTCTTGGGGATGAAATCGGGTGACGAGTTTGGATTCGGTGAGGAGATCGAGGCCAGAGGTGTGCTTGCGGAGGAACACTATCTGACACGTCGCGAGCAGGTCAAGAGCGGATTCAAACGGCCCTTTGAGCCTCCGCCCCCCCTTGGCCAAGGCCGAAATCTTGCCAAATTCCCGCGTGAACAGCACGACGATGCGGCTGGTCTCACTGAAGTCGGTCACGCGCAGAATTAGTCCTTCCGCCTTCTCAGCAGACATGCGTCACAGTCCATTCCAAGTGAGCTTGCGATCCATCGGCGAGCAGTAAATCGGCTCGCTCAGTTCGTAGGCCGGACCCGTTGGTCCGGCCGGACCAAGGGGTCCGGCCTACATTCGGCATTCAGCTCGCGCCGCTCTCGTCGGTGATGTCCTGGCTGCTGAACTCGACATCGACCAGCGTCGTCACGCCGTTCCGCGACTTGGGGTGATAGCCCTTGCGGAATTGGAAGCGCCACACGAGATCACCGTTTAACTGGACGGCCACTTCTTCGGACGGGATGAACGTCAGCCACGACTTGCCGGGTGAGACCTGTTTGTCCAGCTTTTGATCGGCCATGACGAACTCGCTGTAAACGGGATGCTCGTAGACATACAGCAACGTCCCGCCCTGCTTGCGATCGGCAGCAGCTCCCAAAAAGTTGTTGGCGTAGACGGTCTCTCCAGTTGGCTTGTTGCTGTTGCGTTTGAACAGGAGTACGGCGTCGAGCGGAGCGAAGGTCTGGTCGCGCGAGACGTTCTCGAACTTCAGCCACAGTTTGAGCAGCGGTTCGGTCGGCTGGCGGGCCTCTGCTCCCTGCTGACGACCGTGTTCAAACTTCACGATGCCGCGCGTCACTTTCACCGGCGTCACCTTCACGCTGCCGAATCGCTCTGACTGACCGAGTCGCAGGATGTGTCCCGGTGCGAGTTCTTGCTTGGGCGCGAAATACTTCCGCGCGACTTCGCCCCCCTTGCGCGTGGGAACCTTGATATCGGGCAGGCTCTCCAAGGGATGAGCCTTGATGAAGAACAGCAGATAGACCAGCACGATGGTGACGGCACTGGCATAGCTCCACACCACCAGCATCATCAGATCGAGCGACTTCCCGCGGCCATCGGCTTCGGCACCGGAACGCGTGGTCACCGGTGCCAAGCCGCGCGGAAAATCGCCCGTGATCGTACTCGTCACGATGTCCGTTGAAGCCGCAAAGCTGTCCGGATTAGGAGAGTCTGCCGCCGCGAACGTCGCCTCTGGCAACGCTCCAAAATGGAATTGTTGCGATGTTGACAGAGCGAAATCATCACCACCCGCGCTGTTCGTCTGCGCGACATTTGAGGTTGCGGCCTCCATCGACGCTGCGCCGAATGCCATCGTGGGCGACTCCACATTGGCAGGACTTTCCGTCGGAGGAGTCTCGGCTGTAAACGGGTTCGCGGGGGGGGCAAAGTCCACCGCAGGGACAGTGGCGGCGGAAGATGGGGCGTCCGACGGGCGTCGTTGCATGAAATCCCATGCCCCGGCGGAGACCACACCCGAGCGAGATTCCGCGAACGAGGGAAACGTGGCTGGCGACTGATCGGACGTTGCGTACTGACCGGGCGATACGGGACTTGATGGCGGTGCCCAGCCCATCAGCGGCGACGTGAAGAGCGCTGGCCGTGGCGCATCGGGTTCGGGCTTGCTCGATGTCACCGACAGAACCGGCTCGTCTTTGGAGAGGAAGAGATTGGGAGCGCTGTGCCAGCCGAACTCACCCTCAGGTTCCAGAGTCTCGTCGTCGGCAACACTGAAAATGTCGGACGCCCCCGTTGTCGGTTCGTCCGTGACGGTGGGAGACCAGCCCCCCCCCGCGCCAAAATTCAACACGATGTCGCCAGGATCGACATCACCGGTTTTCGCGGTCGCCGCTCCCATTGCGGGAGGCTCCTCCACGGCCGTGTCTCCTTCGATGGCATGTTCCAAGAGTTGCGCGGCTTCCATCGGACTGATCTCAACAGACGAGGCACCCGCACTGGGTGGCCTGTCGAGTGCTGACGGCGGATCAAGAATCAACTCCGAAGACAGCCGACTTCCCGTGTCGTCCAAAACTTCGGCAGGCTCGGGAGCCGGAATCGACAGGTGGACTCCACAATGGGGGCACGCGACCACGACGCCCGGTGTCTCAATCAGCAAACGCCCGTGGCACTGACCGCAAGTCACTTCCATCGCCATCACGTCCCTCTCAGATCACTTTCGTGTCACTCATGCCGCATTCCGCCAAAGCAGGCCGCAAGAAATGATTTACCCGAAGACAACAACCCGAAGTGTGAACGAGGGCGAAGTCTATCGGCACCCTCGTTCACACTTCGGGTTGGTGTGGGGCAGACAACTCTTTTCCCTCGCCCAAAGACCGCCAGTCGATTGTGACCGTCCGACCATCGCGTTGCAAACCGGCTGTCGATTGCCATGCGATGACACCCCACACGGGCACACCACCGCGCGCGGCGATCTCCACGGCGTTGTCGGCGGCCAGCGCGAGATCATCGTCGGGGCGTGCCTGATTCAACACGATTCCAGCCACGCGCAGTCCACGTCGCTCCGCCGCTTCGATCGTCAGCAACGAATGATTGATCGTGCCGAGTCCGCACCGCGCGACCACGATCAGCGGGTAGCCGAACTCCCGCGCGAGGTCCGCGCCGTTCGTGGTCTCACTGACGGGAGCCAACAGTCCGCCCGCTCCTTCGACGAGGAGTATTTCGGCCCGGCTCGACCAATGTTCGGCTCCCGACTTCAACAGCGCGAGATCAACCGTCCGCCCTTCCGCCCGCGCGGCCAACGGCGGAGCGAGTGGCGCGAGGAACCTCTGCGGACAAATCGCCTCATCCGGCAGCGTATCGCTGGACCAATGGCCTTGCACCGCCTCACGCAGCCGTTCGATGTCGTCCCACCGCGCCAGACCATTCACGTCAAACTCGGCACCCGAACAGACCGGTTTGTAAACGCCGACGCGCACGCCGCACGAAACCAGTTGTCGCGCGATGAATGACGCCACGTAAGTCTTTCCGATACCAGTATCTGTTCCCGTTACAAACAACCCGGGCAGTTCAACGAGATGACTCACAGAGACGGCTTTCGTGATGAACAGAAAGTGAACCGAACCAATCCCGTGAAACGCCTCGGGTTATCTTCGCTGAGGAATCAATCTTCCGAGTCTCATCGGTGGAGCGGCTTTGCAGGCAGAACAGTTTGCCTGATCGATACAGCCTCGCGATTGAAATTGTGATCACCGCCGCCGCTGATTGACCGAGGTTTTTACCGTTCCTACACTGACGGCACGTTGGATGAGCGTCAACGAATGCAAACGCGATGACGATTACTTTACCCCCGACTCCACTGTCGGACGATTCCACACCGGGCGAAATTCTCTGGAGGAAACTCATGCGATTCTCTGCAAAATCGAATCAATGGCCAACGTTCGGCTGGGTTCATCGCGCAACGACGACGAGTGCGTGGCTGGCTCTCGGACTGTGCGTCGTCTTGGCGACATCAACCTCCGTCTTCGGACAGGCTCCCGCCAAGAAGGTTCTCTCCGAAGAGAAAACGCTACCCACAAAGGACAACGCCAATGTTGCCATCACCTACTTCAAAGCGACCGGCGGGCAAGACGCTCCCGTGGTGATCATGCTCCACGGGAAGGGCAGCAGCCGACAGGTTTGGAAAGGCTACGCCGAGTTTTTGCAGAAGGCCGACTTCGCCGTGGTCACCGTCGATCTGCGCGGTCACGGTGAAAGCACCGGTGGCGGTGGAGCGGCAGCCACTGGCAAGAAGGCCGAGACCGGCGCGCCCAAAGCCCACGCTTACGAGGCGATGGTGGCCGGAGACATGGAGGCCGTTAAGAATTTCCTGCGCGAGGAACACCAAAAGAAGCAATTCAATATGAACAAGCTGGCCATCGTCGCCGCCGACATGAGTACTCCCGTCGCGATCGCCTACACCGAACTCGACTGGAAAAAGACTCCGTACGACGATGCTCCGACTCTCGCCCAAAAGACTCCGCGCGGGCAAGACGTGCAGGCCCTGATCCTGTTGTCGCCCGAAGGGACCGCCCCCGGCTTGAACGTCACCAAGTCGGTCGGCTTCATTCGTGTCATCGGTCGGGCGGTGATGATCGGTGTCGGAAACAAGAACAAGACCGATCTCACCGTCGCCAACAAGATGCACGATCAACTCGATCCTAAGAAGGAGAAAGACAAGAAGGAGAAAGACAAGGAAGAGAAGGACAAGGACCAGATCATCTACATCGAACGGTACGAATCACCGCTCGAAGGAACCAACCTGCTCAACAAGAACCTCGGCGTCGAGAAGCACATGTTCGCGTTTCTCACCAAGCACCTGAAGGACCACAAGAGCGAATGGCGCGATCGCCGCAGCAAGCTCGACCTGTGAGTCCCAGTAACTGCCAGACAAAAAAAGTGGGGCACGTTGGAACGTGCCCCACTTTTTTTTGTCGGTCGTAAGGCGACCGGCTGAAGTTGTCATACGGGCAATTGAAGCCTGACGCGCAAGCGAAGATTCGGAGGTCGAACGACCTTCGCTTGCGCGTCAGGCTTCAATCGGTAAGCTTTTTCTTGCCGTTCTGACCAAGAGCGATCCGCCATCACGGCACGGTCAATTCGCTCTTCCCTTCCGCCCCTTCGGTTCCCGTTTCCTTGGCCTTCATTTCGATGATCACTTCGCTGACCGGCTTGAAGGCGTCGCGGGCTTCTTGAGCGTCCTTGACCTCGCGCGTGATTTTGGCGATCCAGCGCGCGACACCGAATGGCACCTCGGGACTCTTCCAGATCGTCGATTCTTGCACGGTACGACTCGTTGTCCGTTCGATCGAAATCTGTCCTTGCAGTTGCGTCGCCTGCTTGACCGCTTCAATCCCGACCTCGGGATCGACGCTCTCTTCCACGACCTTCAACTCGCGGTAGTAGCCGACGAGGATTCCGAGGGGATAGAGCTGGAGAGCCGGTTCGACGAGCGGCTTCGGATCGGCCTTGCCGACTTTGCGAAAGCCCTTCACGAGCGGCAGGAAGCTGACGGGAACGTTGTTCTTGTCCACGTTGTCCGCGATCACCGACGACTCGGGGATCAAGACTTTGTAAATCTCGGAGCCGGTCAGACCGGTGTCGATGTTGCCGTCCTTCTCACGTCCGCGATCAATCTTGATCTCGATCCACCGGCACGCGGTCATCTCGCCGCGATACTCGGCCATCTCCGATCCGACCGACTTGATCCAGACCTTCTCGATCCACGGGCTGATGTCAAGTTTCCCTTCGGCCGAGTCCGGCCGAATCTCGCTCTGCGTGTACGAGCCTTCAAACCGCACCCACGTTCCGTCGGGAGGCAATTGACAGACGACTCCCTGTCCAAACGCCAACGGTGAAAACGCCAACAGAGCGAACGCCGCCTGAGCGACCAAGCAAACCAGACCCGCGACGAACGCCTTCATTGCAGCCATCCCTTGAACGTTGTTGCCATCCAACCACGAGTCGAAGTCTGGCAGACAGTTGCGGGAGTGACAAGACCGATTCGTCGCGGCCAAGCCGTTCGTGGCATTGGCTCGCACGGTTGTTTCAGCCCTGACGAGTTTCGCGCCCACGACAGGGGAGCTACGATGTCAACGCCATTAATGACTGACCATCGTACTACTAGGTCTCGAAATGTTGTCGTGCCGCGCGCATTTGGTTCGCCTGAAAGTAGCCTTCATCGCTCCGCGTGAAGGAAGCCGAGCGCGAGTTTGATACGGATTGGCAAGGTCATCTGTCTACTCTCATTCGGCTTCCTTCACGCG
>JAYTGQ010000771.1:0-3956 GCA_043733345.1 Schlesneria sp. | reverse complement strand
GCCTGTTGAAAATAGAAGCCTGAAGCGCGAGCGAAGGATTTCTGAGCCTGATTCGTCTGCATTTGCGGCATCCTGCGCTCGCGCTTCAGGCTTCTATTCCCTTTTTCAACAGGCTGGTAGGGCAAGGGTTCTGCCGGGCCGCTGGCGTATCGAAAGTCGCTTGCTTCTCGCGGCTCGGCAGGAGCCTCGCCATCCCGGCAAATGTTTTTCAACAGGTTGCGACACCCCGTCATTGAACGACTGCTACTCCTCGGAGTCTTCCGACGCGCCGGGCTTACCCAAGAATTTGCCACCGCTCATGAACATGCCGTTGTCGCACGGTACGCACCATTCGATGGTCACGCGGTAGCAGTATTCGCGAGACTCACTGGCCATCTTGACCGTGACATCTCCGAGCGAAACCGAACCACGATGCAACATGCCGATCCCATACCGGCTGATTTCCCGAGTCATCGCGGCGACCGTGTTGCCGCGCTGCGTGGTGATCTCGGCGGGAACCGTCAGCTCGATTCGCTCATGCGTTCGCAGGTTGGTGCCATCGACTTTCTCGATGCTCTCCAGCACCGTGCGTAGGTCGTGAATATTGGGACGGCTCCAAGGATCTGGCGATTTCATGGCGGCTCCGACAGCGGGGGTGACGGACCTGCAAATTGGCAGGTGGTTGCTGCAAATCTACGTCACGATTTTCGAGGTGCCGTTGGAATTTTGACCAAATCCTGCCAGAAACGGCGGCGGGGCGGCGAGTCAGTCCGAGTCACTCGATTAGGTGGGCGATAAGAATTGCCAGCCCCACACCAACCCGAAGCGTGAGCGAGGAACGGCTGCGTCTCCTCCTCGCTCACGCTTCGGGTTGGTGTTGCCGGGAAAGTCATTTCCTGCCACTCAATCACAGGATCGCTTCACGAAAGAAATTCGTATGACCGCTCCATCAGAACTGATTTCAAGCCAAGTGGAATGCCTCGACTATCTTCCTCGATTACCGCGTGACCGATCGCCGGGGATCGGCTGTATCGGGGCGGGGTTCATCATGTCCGACTGCCATCTCGTGGCGTATCGGCAAGCCGGTTTCAATCCCGTCGCGATTGCGGCGCGGCGGCGGGAGCAAGCCGACGCGGCAGCCAGTCGTCACGCGATCCCGCAGGTGTACTCGGACTACCGCAAGCTGCTCGCGAATCCGGCGGTCGAAGTGGTCGATATCGCAGTGCCTCCCGACGTGCAGATCGAGGTCGTGCGGGAAGTCGTGCGCCACGCGAGTCATGTGCGCGGCGTGCTAGCTCAGAAGCCGCTGGGCGTCAATTTTGCCGAGGCCCGCGAAATCGTGCGGCTCTGTCGCGACGCGGGGATCACGCTCGCGGTCAACCAGAACATGCGTTACGACCAATCGGTGCGAGCCTGCAAATCGCTGCTCGAACGCGGTGATCTGGGCGAACCGGTTCTCACCACGATCGACATGCGCGCCATCCCGCACTGGATGCCGTGGCAAGAGCGGCAAGGCTGGGTCACACTGCGAATCATGAGCATTCATCACCTCGACACACTGCGATTCTGGTTCGGCAACCCGGAGCGAGTCTTCGCCAGCGTTCGCCCCGACCCGCGCACCCAGTTCGCGCATGCCGACGGCATCTGCCTCTATATCCTCGAATTTGCCAACGGGCTGCGGGCGATGAGTTGCGACGATGTTTGGGCCGGTCCCGCCAAAGAGGGAGCCGCGCCGGATCTCGGTATCCGGTGGCGAGTCGAGGGAACGACCGGAATGGCGCGCGGAACAATCGGTTGGCCGAGCTATCCCGCTCGCACGCCGAGCACCCTCGACTACACCACGGTCGCGTCACCCGTATGGCATCAGCCGCGCTGGCCCGAAGTCTGGTTCCCCGATGCCTTCGTCGGCCCGATGGCGCAGTTGCTCTGCGCGTTGGAAGACGGTTCCTGTCCCGAGATCAGCGGCGAGGACAACCTGCACACGATGGCACTCGTCGATGCCTGCTATCTCTCGGTAGCCGAGCATCGTGCCGTGGAACCCGCCGAAATCTGGAACGGCTGCAAGTCGTGAAAATGAGCGGCACGGCGCTAGTGGTGGAACAACTTTGTATTGCCCCCTTGCGTCGTTTAACCGCGTGGGCAACGCCCCGCGCGTCGAGCGACATTCGAGTCTATTCCCCATCCATGTGCGGGGCGTTGCCCACGCGGTTAAACGAGGTCAACACCGCAATCTCATGTTGTCCGACCACGAGCCTCATGTCGCTCATTCTGTCAAAGGCTCACCCGGTGTTTCGGGGAGGCTGGCGAGGAGTGTGGTGACGAGCAATTCGAGAAGTGCTTTTCCGCGTTTTCTGGCGTTGTGAACGAATCGTCTTGGCCAACTCAGCCCGAATCCGCTGCCGCCCGGTGCGGACCATTTCCAAAGTTCGCAATTCAGCTTCATCGTCAGCGTTGAGAGGGTTCACAGTCACGGAAGGCTCCGGTTGAGATTGTGGTCGTTTGAGTCTTGGCTTTGGTCTTGGCTTTGTCCCCTCTCCCCCGTCTTCGGGGGAGAGGGTTAGGGTGAGGGGGCTTCCGATCAACATTCGACTCACTTTCGCGATCCGTGCCCGGCGGACTCCATTTCCCATTCAACCAAGCCACGACATCAATTCCAGCTTCACGAGCAATCGCGATCGCCACTGACTCGACATCGTCTAAGACATCGTCACTGGTGACACGAAACACGCGCAACCCTTGTTCGTTCAAATAGTCCGTCCGCTTGCAGTCATGCTTCTGTCGTCCTTCATGACTCATCCCATCAAGTTCGACAACCAGCTTGGCAGATGAGCAGATGAAATCAACACAGTAGGGGCCGACGGGAACTTGGCGGCGAAACCGCAGCCCGGCAACTTGCCTGTTCCGCAGCACGTTCCAGAGGACTCGCTCAGGGATCGGACTCGTCGCACGCAGTTGCCTCGCGAACTCTGTTTGCTCCTCGGTGCGACGCGGTTTCAACGGCATGGTCGTCCCGTCCTCGAAGACCCCCTCACCCTAGCCCTCTCCCCCGAAGACGGAGGAGAGGGGACAAGAGTCGCACCCGCTGCGCGGGTTTGGTTGATGCGACAGTTGTCAGCACGTTCACACGTCCTTCGCATAATCTCAGAGCGTGCCGCCCCACTGTTGAAGGAGTGCGGCAGCATCCCGATGGCCATTTGCGTTTGCCAGAGCCAGTGGCGTGAGTCCGTCATCAGTTCGTGCGTTGACATCGGATCCCTCCTCAAGCAGTCGCTTAGCCAAGGCAATGTGTCCGATGCTTGCTGCGCCATGAAGCTTTGTCATGTTCTGCTTTCGAGGGATTTTGCGTGGTCGTGAAGCGTCGGGCAGGTCCTTGCCGCAGTAGCGACAAACGGTCGCTTCGGACTTAATCAGCTCTGCACAAAACGGACACTTTCGTCTGCCGCCGCTCGCAAGAGCCTGTTTCTCCAAGTTCTCTGCTTCAGGCCCCAGTGCCACAACAATGAGTCCCGCAATTAGTGGGCTGAAAATAAACGAGAGGATGAACCAAACCAAAAAGGAACGCCCTTTGGCATCGGCAATGACACCGACTGCGATAGCAAACACCAGCCACAATACGAAGAACACGATAAGAGTAGGCATGTCCATAGCTGCTGTTAGTTCCGTAGATTGGGATGAACGTCATGGGGCTAGGTTGGGACGGTCGTGAGTCCGTAGTTTGATCTCATTCAACTACGCATTACCGCACTCGTTGCTTGCACGGCGAAGACCCCCTCACCCTAACCCTCTCCCCCGCAGACGGGGGCGAGGGGGCAAGAGTCGTTCGCTGCGCGAGCTAATGCGTCATGGCATAGAACACGATGTTGATGCCCATGGGATACGCCTTCTTTTCGGAGAACTCGGTGAAGTACCACGGGTCTTCGCCCTCGCGCTCCCAGCCGTCGCCGAGGTCGGTGTTGTGGCAGATGATGACCATCAGG
>JAYTGQ010000770.1:0-1267 GCA_043733345.1 Schlesneria sp. | reverse complement strand
TAGGCACATTCCATGTGCCGTTCACCGAATTCCTCGGCGAATCACGGTCTCGCGGACGGCACACGGAGTGTGCCTGCTACTTTTGTCGGACACGTCATGACTAATTCGTGGGACAGGTTCTCAATTCCCACAGTTTGGCGATCGTGGTGCCCCTCGGTTTGAACGCTGACGAGGCACGCGCTTGTGCGGCGGTGCTTCACTCAGGCTCCGCCGCCATTTCGGTCTCTTCGCCGATCGCGACGTTCATCTCCCGTAGGAAGCGTGAGGGATGACTTTCGCGGCGCTTGCCCCACTTCAGGCGGGTGAGCGAGTGCGAAATGGTGAGATGATCGCGGGCGCGAGTGATCCCGACGTAGGCCAGTCGCCGCTCCTCCTCCACCGCCGTCGCTGAGTCATCGTCGATCGAGCGTTGATGTGGGAGCAGGCCCTCTTCCCAGCCGACGAGATAGACGCGAGGAAACTCCAGCCCCTTTGCACTGTGCAGGGTCATCAACTTGATCACGGGCTGCTCGAATTCTTTGTCGTCTCCGAATTCGCGGTCGTTCCCGTTAAGAGTCGTTGCTTCTAGGAAGTCGCTCAGTGACGGGCGTGACGCTCGTTGTTCGTACTGGCGCATCGCCGTCACGCATTCTTCGATCACCCCCGATCGAGCGAGTTGCTGCTGAACTTCCTTGTATTGCTTGGTGATCTCGGACTCATAGTCGATCACGTCGATGAGGCCCTCGAACGTCGCCGCGAGGCTCGACCCCGGTGCGTGGAAGCGTTCGCGGTATTCGTCGAGTAGTTGGCGGAAAGCGGCGATCGCGTTGGCCGTTTTCACGGTGATCTCTTTCTCGGTCACGGCCTCGGCGACCACGTCCCAGATCCTGCGGCCCGACTTCACCGCGCGATCGAGCAATTTCGTCACGGACGTATCGCCGATCCCGCGCGCGGGGACGTTGATGATTCTCAGCAGCGAGACCTCATCGAGTGGCTGCGCGATCACTTTGAGATAGGCCATCATGTCACGGACTTCGCGCCGGTCGAAAAACGACTGGCCACCGACGAGCAGGTACGGTAGTTGGAGCCGTCGCAACTCGGACTCGAAAATTCGCGGCTGCTCGTTCGTGCGAAACAGGATTGCAATGTCTTGCGGCGGAACTTGGAGTTCTTTCACGAGGTAATTGATCTCGCGCGCGACCGACTCCGCTTCGAGTTCCTCGTCCGGAAACGGCTTCACCGCTACGGCCAAGCCCTCTTTGTGAGCGACCAAGACCTTCTTGTGCCG
>JAYTGQ010000769.1:0-10539 GCA_043733345.1 Schlesneria sp. | reverse complement strand
GCGATCTGGAGTGCGATCATTTTCGTGGTCCCGGTTCGTCACCAGTCGTGCATGGCGGGCTGCTGTATCTCACCTTCGATGGCTACGACCAGCAGTACATCACGGCACTCGACAAGTTGACCGGCAAGTCCGTCTGGAAGCAGGATCGCAACATCGACTTCGGGACCACGGATGGAGATGCCAAGAAGTCGTACTCGACCCCCGCGATCATTGAAGTCGGCGGGCGGGAATTGCTCATCAGTCCGTTTGCAGCGGCAACGATCGCATACGACCCGAAGTCGGGCACGCCTGTGTGGACAGTGCGTCACGGCGGGATGAATGCTGCCGGACGACCGCTCTTCGGTAACGGGCTGCTCTACATCAACTCGGCCGATGGACCGAACCCGCTTGTCGCCGTGAAGCCTGAGGGTGAAGGCGACATCACCAAGAACATTGCGTGGAAAACGAACAAGTCGGTCCCCAAGCGGGCCTCGCAACTGTTGGTCGGTGATCTGATGTTCATGATGAACGACGGCGGCGTGGCTTCGTGCCTCAACGCCATGACGGGAGTCGAAGTCTGGACGAAGCGGTTCGACGACAACTATTGGGCGTCACCACTGGTGGCCGACGGACTGATCTATTGCTTCTCACAGACGGGCCACATCCCCGTCTTCAAAGCGGGCCGCGAATTTGAACTCGTGGCCGAAAACAAGCTCGGCGATGGCTTCAATGCGTCGCCCGCCGTGGCCGGTCGGTCACTCATCCTGCGGTCCAAGACATACGTCTATCGGATCGAAACGGCTGTTGCGAAGTAAAGCGTCACACCGCAATTCTTGGTGAGTCGGGTGATTCATGAGGAACCACGAAATACTCGAAAGACACGAAAGTGAAGAGAGTTGCGATCAGAGCATCTCCAGACATCGCGCGTCGTGCCATTACGGTCACTTGGGATCAGAACTCTCGTCTCTTTTTCCCTTTCGAGTATTTCGTACTACTCACGTTTTGTTTCTTCGCCGGGCGCGCAGTATTTCGGCAGAGCGGATTAAACAAAATGATGACGTACAGAATCATCAAGCCGGGCGGTCGGTGTGCTTGTGGGCCTCTTCCATCATTCTGTGCTTCATCATTTTGCCATTCCGGTTCTCGCTGCATTGGGTTGCGGGTGTCCCGCGCTGTGTATTTCGTGGTGAATCATCCGGGCCAAGCGGCTCACTTGTCGAGTCAGGTCTTTCCCTGCGAGATCGCTATGAATCTGCTCCGTTCGATGCTGTTCGCGAATTCAATTGGCTCTGCCTGCCGAGGCTTTCTCACGTCACGACGGCTGATCGTACTTGGAATTCTCGGCAGCGTGCTGTTTGATGCGACTCCATTCAATGGCCGACTCCTCGCGGCTGAGAAGCCTCTCTCAGCAACCGCCGACTCGGCGATCGCCAGCTATCGTGAGATCGTCGCGCCGTTCTTCAAGCAGCACTGCGTCCGCTGCCACGGTGAAACGGAGCAAGAGGGTGAGTTCCATTTGGAGCGGCATCTGAAGACCGACTTCCTCGACCCGTCGGCCAAAGAGAAATGGGGCGAGGTCGTCAACGTTTTGAACAGCCACGAGATGCCGCCCGAGAAAGAGCCGCAGCCCAAGCCGAACGAGGCCGCGAAAGTGGTCGACTGGATCACCGAGCAACTCGCGCTGGCTGAAGTGATTCGGCGAGATGGGCAGATCGTGTTGAGGCGACTCAACCGGGACGAGTACCGCAACACGATCCGCGATTTGACGGGCGTCGATCTCGACGTATCCAGCTTCCCGCAGGAGCCGACGGCCGGTGGATTCGACAACAACGGCAAGGCACTCACGATGTCGCCGATGCACACCGAGCTGTATCTCGACGCCGCTCGCAAGGTACTCGACCGTGCGTTGGTGGAAGGGGACCAACCGCCGTCGATCAAGTGGCGGTTCGAGCCGGAGGTCGGTGACGGCGATCACAGTCGCGTCCGTTACGACGGCCAGAACGCGATCGTTCACGGCGCGAAGAACCGCGTCGAGGGAGCCTTCAAAGTAATGCACCACGACTCGTGGGATCGGCATCTCAACGCGCGCGACTTTCGGATGAAGCATGAGGGGGACTACGTGATCCGCGTTCATGCGGGAGGCAAAACTCCGACGCGTGAACAGGTCGTCGAGTCGGCTCGCAGATTTCTCGAACATCGCCTCGGCGAGTCGATGAAGAACAACCCGAAGGGGGAGAAGTGGCATCGCGAGGCGGTCGTCAACGACATCAAACACTTCGAGACGGATCGCATCTACGACTACGGCCCACCGCGATTGAAGTTGATTCGTGACTTGGGTGGCCAGCCGAAAGTCCTCACCGAATTTGATGTCACCGCGCCGTTTGACAAGCCCGTCACGCACGAGTTCCGCACTCGAATGACGCAAGAGTCCGCAGGGATCACGATCGAATATGCGTATCCGCTCCCCAAGGTTCTCGAAAACTTTTGGATGCAGGGCCACGACAACTTTGCGCGGCCCGAAGCGTGGGTCGATTGGTTCGAGTTGGAAGGACCGTTGTTTGAATCGTGGCCACCGCCGAGTCATCGGCTTGTGTTGGGCGAGGCTCCGCGTGCAAAGCAGGATGAGCGAGTTGCCGCGCGGGCTGTCCTCACTCGGTTCATGAAGCGAGCCTATCGACGACCGGCCACGACGGCCGAGGTTGATGACAAACTGAAATTGTTCGACGCGGCGAAGAAACACGACGGCAAACAGGACGCGCCGTCGTTCGTGCAAGCGATCAAGACGCCGCTCATCGCCGTGATGGTCTCACCCCACTTCCTGTATCTGGCGGAACCGGGACGGGAAGAAAACCCCTCACCCCCGGCCCCTCTCCCCGCACAGCCGGGGCGAGGGGAGCAAAGCACGAAGGCGGCAGTCGCGCGGCCGCTCACCGATCACGAGCTGGCGACGAGACTCTCGTACTTCCTTTGGTCATCCATGCCCGATGACGAGCTGATGCAACTCGCCGACAAGGGGAGCTTGCGCGACAAGGCGACGCTGACGAAACAGGTCACGCGATTGTTGGCCGATCCCAAGTCGGAATCCTTCGTCCAGAACTTCGCTGGTCAGTGGCTGGGCCTGCGCGAAGTGGGAGCGAACCCGCCCGCGGCCGATCTATTTCCTCAGTACGACCGGCACCTTGAGGTCTCGATGATCGACGAGTCGCGAGCCTTCTTCGCCGAGATTTTGAAGCACGATCTCAGCGTGATGAATTTCGTTGGCTCCGACTTCGTGGTCATCAACGAACGGCTCGCGCGGTTCTATGGGATTCCCGATGTGCGCGGCGACCACTTCCGACGCGTGGCCGTTCCCAAAGGAGTCCATCGCGGCGGCGTGGTGACTCAGGCTTCGATCCTCACCATCACGTCGAACGGAACACGCACTTCGCCGGTCAAACGAGGAACGTGGGTGATGAAGAACTTGCTCGGGACCGATCCGGGTTTGCCGGTCGCCAACGCAGGAGACATCGCGCCGAAGGTGCCGGGGATCGACAAAGCGACCGTCCGGCAGCGGCTTGAGATTCACCGGCAACTTGCACAGTGTGCGCGCTGTCACAACAAGATCGATCCGCTCGGCTTCGCTCTCGAAAACTTCAACGCGGCTGGCGACTGGCGCGATCGCGAAGGCTTCGGTTACAAGGGGCGAGTCAGCCCGAACGACCCGCTGATTGACGCTTCGTCCAAGCTGCCAGACGGGACCGAGATCACGGGAGTCGATGGCCTGTGCAAAGCCCTGCTCCAGAAGGAAGACCTGTTTCTGAACTGCCTCGCGGGCAAACTCTTCACTTACGCGCTGGGACGCGAACTGGGAGTGGCCGATCAACCTCAGGTCAAATCCGCTATCGCCGCTACAAAACAGGACCGGCACACGCTGCGGTCACTGATCCAGTTCATCGTGGCGTCGGAAGCGTTCGGAACGAAGTGACTCGCAACACCAACCCGCAGCGTCAGCGAGGACGTGATTTTCAAGAAACTGGCAACCGAGTGTGAATTGAAACGCCGACGTTTCCGACAGAACTCGGCGTAGGGTGAGACAAGCTCGCTTCGAGCGCCGGCCCACCATGCCCAACGACTAGACATCCTGGTGGGCCGGCGCTCGAAGCGAGCTTGTCCCACCCTACTTTCTCGGTTCTTTCAGCTTCTGTCGGAAACATCCACGCTCGTCCTCGCTTACGCATCGGGTTGGTGTTTTGCCCAATCGACGCCTGTTGGGCGTCCCCGGCATCGAACTTGCGCACGTTGCTTGAATCTCACGCTGTGGTTGTTAGCCTTGGGCGGTTTCGCGCGGATCGCGTCTCGACAAGGAGTTGAGGCTGCCGATCCGTCCCGCCTAGGAAGCATTTCGCTCCGCCCTAAGGTCCGCCGCCGTGCCTCGCCGCGACGACATTCGCAAGATTCTGATCATCGGTTCCGGCCCCATTGTCATCGGTCAAGCCTGTGAGTTTGACTATTCCGGCGTGCAAGCCTGCAAGGCTTTGCGCGAGGAAGGCTATGTGGTCGTGTTGGTCAATTCCAACCCGGCCACGATCATGACCGACCCCGAAATGGCGGATCGGACGTACATCGAACCGATCACATGGGAGTACGTGGCGAAGATCATCGAGGTCGAGCGGCCCGATGCCGTGCTGCCAACACTCGGTGGCCAGACGGGCTTGAACATCGGCATGGACCTCGCCAAGCATGGCATCCTCGACAAGTTTGGTGTCGAGATGATCGGGGCCAAAGTCGATGTTATTCAAAAGGCCGAAGGCCGCGACTCGTTCAAGCAGGCGATGGTCAAGATCGGCTTGGAAGTCTGCAAAAGCCGCGTCGTCCACAATATCGAAGAGGCGCGTCTGGCTCTCGATGCGATCGGTTTGCCGGTCATCATTCGCGCCAGCTTCACGCTCGGCGGAGTCGGCGGCGGGATCGCCTACAACCGGGATGAGTTCGAGGATAAAGTTCGCAAAGGCTTGGAGCTGTCTCCCGTCGGCGAAGTGATCCTCGACGAGAGCATCATTGGTTGGAAAGAGTACGAGATGGAGGTGATGCGCGACACGGCAGACAACGTCGTCATCATCTGTGCCATCGAGAACTTCGACCCGATGGGCGTTCACACGGGGGACTCGATCACCGTCGCACCGGCTCAGACGCTGACCGACAAGGAATACCAGCGGATGCGCGACGCCACGATCGCCGTCATGCGCGAGATCGGCGTCGAAACAGGCGGCTCCAACGTGCAGTTCGCGATCAACCCGCGCGACGGTCGCATGGTCGTGATCGAGATGAATCCGCGCGTCAGTCGGTCGAGTGCCCTCGCGTCGAAGGCGACCGGATTTCCGATCGCGAAGATCGCGGCCAAGCTCGCCGTCGGCTATCGACTCGACGAAATCCCGAATGACATCACGCGCCAAACGCTCGCCTGTTTCGAGCCGACCATCGACTATGTCGTGACGAAGATTCCTCGTTGGACGTTCGAGAAATTCCCCGAAGCCGACCCCGAACTGACCGTCCAGATGAAGTCGGTCGGCGAGACGATGGCCATCGGCCGGACGTTCAAGGAATCACTGCAAAAGGCGTTGCGCGGATTGGAGATCGGCCACTTTGGACTCGGCGGCGGCAAGAAGGATCTGTGGGGCACGGCCAAGCAGCCGGACATGGATGAGATCACGAGCAAGCTGGCGAAGCCGAATGAAAACCGCATCTTCTACATTCGGTTCGCTCTCAAGGCCGGGATGTCACTCGAACAGATTTTTGATCTGACGAACATCGACCCGTGGTTCCTCGATCAGTTGCAGCAACTCCTCGTGATCGAGGATGAGATCCGACAGGTCCGCACGTTGGAGGCGGCTCCGGCCGCACTCGTCTGGAAGGCCAAGCGGAACGGATACTCGGACCAGCAGTTGGCGTGGTGGTGGGACTCCTCCGAAATGGATGTCCGCGCCTACCGGAAGCGACTCGGGATCGAAGCGACCTTCAAGCAGGTCGATACGTGCGCGGCCGAGTTCGAGGCGTACACGCCGTATTACTACTCGACCTACGAATCGGAAGACGAGACTCCCCCGAAAGGCTCGAAGCGACGAATCATGATTCTCGGCGGCGGTCCCAATCGGATCGGGCAAGGAATTGAGTTCGACTATTGTTGCTGTCAGGCTTCGTTCGCCCTGCGCGAACTCGGCATTGAGAGCATCATGGTGAACTCGAACCCCGAGACCGTCTCGACCGACTACGACACGTCCGACATCCTCTTCTTCGAGCCGCTGACGACCGAAGACGTGCTGAACATTTGCGACCGGATGCAGCCCGATGGCGTGATCGTGCAGTTCGGCGGACAGACTCCGCTGAATCTCGCACGCGGCTTGGAAGCGGCGGGCGTGAAGATCATCGGGACCAGCCCCGACATGATCGACGCGGCCGAAGATCGCGAACGATTCAAGGTGATTCTCGACCGCATCGGGCTAAGGCAGCCGCCGAACGGAACGGCCTCCGACGCGCAGGGTGCGCGCCTGATCGCCAATGAAATCGGGTATCCCGTTCTCATCCGGCCCAGCTTCGTACTCGGTGGCCGCGCGATGGAGATTTGTTACGACGAAGCGACCGTGACGCGGTACATGATTGAGGCGGTCAACGTCTCACCCGACCGGCCGGTCCTCATCGACAAGTTCCTCGAAGACGCAATCGAAGTGGACGTGGACGCGATCGCCGACGGCACGCTGACGCTGGTCGGTGGCGTCATGGAACACATCGAAGAAGCGGGCGTTCACTCGGGCGATTCGGCTTCGGTCCTGCCGCCGTACTCACTGCCGCCGCATGTCGTCGAAGAGATCAAACAGGCCACGTATGCCCTGTCGCGCGAGTTACAGGTGCGCGGCCTGATGAACATCCAGTTCGCCGTGAAACACGATGACGGCCAGTACGTCGTCTATGTTCTGGAAGTGAACCCGCGTGCCAGCCGGTCAGCGCCGTTTGTGTCGAAGGCGACGAATGTGTCGCTGGCCAAGATCGCGGCGAAGATCATGGCGGGAGTCTCACTGGCCGAGCAGGGTGTCACGCAGGAAGTGGTCCCGTCCTACACGTCGATCAAAGAGAGCGTCTTCCCGTTCAACCGGTTTCTCGGGGTAGACATCATCCTCGGTCCCGAGATGAAATCGACCGGCGAAGTGATGGGCATCTCAGACGACTTTCCAATTGCGTTCGCCAAGAGCCAGATCGCAGCCGGGAACAAGCTGCCTCAGTCGGGCTTGGTCTTTATCAGCATGGCGGGTCGCCATAAAGAAGCGATCATCCCGTCCGCCCGCCGCCTGTTGGAACTCGGCTACCGCATCATCTGCACGGGCGGAACGGCGCGCGTATTTCGCGAACACGGCTTGGAAGTCGAGACCGTACGGAAGCTGCAAGAGGGACGACCGAACTTGCTCGACTTCATGGCCAACAAGCAGATCGCGCTCGTCTTCAACACGCCGAGCGGCAAGGGTGCCCGCACGGACGAAGGTCGCATCCGAGCGGCCGCCGTCATGAACGGCATCCCCTGCGTGACGACTCTCCCCGGTTGCGTCGCTGTCGTGAAGGCCCTCGAAGCATTGAGAGAGCGCCCGGAACCAGAAGTGAAAGCGATCCAAGACTGGGTCGCTCAAGGTGCCGAGTTGGCCATGAGGTGAGGTGAGGTCCATCGCGAGTACGTTTTCAGGGATCGCGTGCTGGTGCTGCTCCGTGAATCGAGCTTGAAGTGTCTTGTCGATCACTACTGGCGGAAAAACAGCGGCTTCGCCTTTTGTCGAACCTATTCCTCACGCAGTCGTCGATGAGGGATTGGTAAGTCGCACGCCGTAAGGGGCCTTACGTCCGAGCTTGGCCGTAAGGAGTCCACGCTCCCGACGTGTGTCATCACCCCCAAAACTCTCGGACGTAGTAAATGCACAGTCCCTAAGCGGATATTTGTTCCGCGTCAGTCCAACGGATGCAGACCGAGTCGGCGTCGCTCATCGTTGACGAGCAGCAGCGCGCGGTGATCGTGCTTCAGGAACTTCACGAGTTGTGACGGAGTGACTGTGAGTTGTTCGGCCGATCCTGCGACATGGCTATTCCGTGAGTGCAGTACGTCGAGTGCTTCTGCGAGCAGCGGCGCGAAGTCCTCATGATCCGGGTTGCAGCCGATCTTTCCACCGTGACAACGCGACTGCCACAACTCGGTCGGAGCCGCTTCAGCCAGTGAAGTGGTCCTGACCGCGAGGGCGATGTTCACTCGCAGGCGTGCGACAGCCACCCGATGGTTGTCGTGCTGGCTCCGCCGTTCGGCCGCCTGCCCTTCAATGCCCGTCGGTGTGTGAAGCAATACGACGGCCGATTCGGTCTTGTTGCGATGCTGTCCACCCGGCCCGCGCCGCCGCTCATGACGGACCTGACATTCCCGCAGCAGCAACTCGACCGGAAGCCGCACCGGATGCAGGGCCGCTTGGTTGGACGGGATTGGCTCTATCGGATGGCTCATAGGGTCACGCGCGAAATGAAGAGTAGAACAGATTTCAAAACCTGTTTTCGCCTCGAAGAACTAGCTCGACGCGCAAGCGAGAGCTGGCATTCGATATTGCTGAAGCCCTTGCTTGCGCGTCGGGCTCGTTTTGAAACACGCTCTAGGCGATGAGCCTGTACTGCGGCGGGGCGTTGCCCACACGGTTAACAGCCTGTTGAAAAAAACAGAAGCCTGAAGCGCAAGCGAAGGATGTCGCAAATGCAGGCGAATTAGGCTCAGAAATCCTTCGCTCGCGCTTCAGGCTTCTATTTCAACAGGCGGCTAAACGAAGCCAGGGTTCACTTCTGGCCGAGGCAGTACAGAAACTCTTTGCGACCTTTTCCGGAACCGGTTGCGGTGCGGATGAAGATGCGATTGCCGACGATTGCGAGGGACGGAAAGGCTTCATCGCCGAGTTGGTTTTCGGCAACCGCTTCAAACTTCTCGGGGTTCGGCTTGAAGACATAGCAGACGCCGCGCTCGTTGGCCTGATAGATGTGTCCGCCCGCGAGGACTGGCGACGAACTGACTGGTCCTTGCAGTCGCTGCTTCCACATCTCTTTTCCATCGGTGCCGCGCCAGCAGAAGAGGACGCCGTTGCCGGTCAAAGCGTAAACGTACCCCTCATAGGCCAGCATCGACTCTTCATAGCACTTCTGGTTGTTGCTCCACAGGACTTTGCCGCTGCCATCGGCCTTCACGGCGAGAGTCTCCGCCTTGGGATAGCCGCCGCTGGCGAAGACGATGTCGCCGTCCCAGACCATCGTGCCGCAGGTTGCGAACGTCGTTCCGTCTGCGGCCCACAGACTTTTGCCTGTGGCGGGATCGTAGCTCGACACCTGATTGGTTCCGCTGATGAGCAACTGATCTTTGCCCGCCACATGCGCGACGACTGGTGTCGAGAACGTGATGCTGTTTTTCCGTGGGGTCCGCCAAACTTGCTTGCCAGTTCGGCGATCGAGCGCCGTAATCGCGCTGTCGCCATCGAACTCAGTCGCGACGATGACGGTCTCGCGATAGAGCGTCGGGGAGGGAGCGTAGCCGTACTCGAACGACCTCGGTCGAAACGGCCCGACCGTCTGCTGCCAGACTTGCTGGCCATCGAGATCGAGGGCCGTCGCCTGTACGGTGTCGTGGTGATAAAAGGTCGCGAAGAGACGCTCACCATCGCAGGCCAATGTGGGAGACGCCTCGGTGTTCTTCGCATGGTTCTTCGCGGGGAAGCCTCCCTGGCTGACATCGGTCTTCCACAGCGACTTGCCCGTCTGACGATCGAACGCCAAGACCGAATGAATCTGCTTGGCCTCATCAGCCGTCGTCAGAAAAACTCGATTCCCCACCACAATGGGTGACGAATGGCCTCGCCCCGGAACCGGCGTCTTCCAGAGGATGTTCTGAGTGTTGCTCCACTTGGTCAGCACCGGCTCAGTCCCAACAGCCACTCCGTTGCGAGATGGCCCGCGCCACCAGGGCCAGTCCCGCTCGGCGGACAGCTTGGGGAAATCACCGATCCCGCGATCTTGAGCGACGGCGGCTCGACCGCTCAGTTGCGAGCCATCCAACTCGAGAATGCCAAAGAGCAGGCCAAGGCCCAGCAGCAGTCGTGTCGATCGCATGTCGTTAGTTCCTTCAAGCAGAGGGAGGAATGATGCGGTTTGTCCCGGTTCGCTCTGTTCCACTCGGAAAAACGGATAACAAGAAGATGAGGGACAAGAAAATGGGACGCAGCAGGAATCATTGGTATCGGGATGCCGTTGCGAACGAATCCTGTTCTTGGCTTGTCTTCGAAGTCGCCATCCGTGCTCCGCGTGATGAGCCTTCCACAAGTTGATTTCTAGGACCAAAAGACTCTTCACGCGGAACGCGGACTGCGACTTTGGGCCTGGTTCAAGACAAGGTGGGTTGGGGCTTCTCTTGTCCCCTCTCCCCCGGCTTTGCGGGGGAGAGGGTTAGCAGCCTGTTGAAAAACGGCTGTCGGGAGGGCGAGGCTCCTGCCGAGCCGCGAGAAACAAGCGACTTTCCTCACGCACACG
>JAYTGQ010000768.1:0-3964 GCA_043733345.1 Schlesneria sp. | reverse complement strand
AGAACCGGGGGGCTGACGCCGCCCCGCTCGGATGTCTCATCAACTGACCGTGCGAGGTATGACAGGTCGCAGGCAAACTCCAAGTCCGTGCAACGTCTCAGGATGAACTCACACCATGAATCGCTGGCTTCGTCTGATGGCCTCGCTGCTGATGTTGCTCTTC
Source organism: Schlesneria sp. (assembly GCA_043733345.1). Lineage (GTDB taxonomy): Bacteria > Planctomycetota > Planctomycetia > Planctomycetales > Planctomycetaceae > Schlesneria. Next base: position 3,801 of record JAYTGQ010000768.1, on the reverse strand, counting down.
TCGAGATTGGCGTCGGCACAGTCGCCTGCCACACCACAGGCCATTCCGATCGAATGGATCGACGCCCAGACCGGGCATCGTGTGGTACGGCTTTCGCGCGAAGCGGGGAGTTCGAGCTTCTACTTCCATCAGAACGCCTACGCCCCCGAGGGAGACAAGCTCCTCATCTCGACTCCCAGCGGACTGACCGCTGTGAATCTCAAGACGCGAGAACTCGATCTCGTCGTGCCGCGCGCCGCATACAGCTCGGGAGGGAGCAGCGGTCTCGAAGTCGGACGTAAGACAAGACACGTCTACTACTCGCACCGCGACGCCGAAGGGATCGTGATTCGTGCGACGCATTTCGACACCAAGGCCACGCGCGAGGTGGCTCGACTTCCCGCCGGTGCGAGCCTCAATGGAGTCAACGCCGACGAAACGCTCCTGTTTGGAACGATCAGCGAGCGCAGTCCAGATCAGGATCGAGGACGTGTTCCGCGCGGGCGCCCGAACGCGGGACCGCGCGCAATGAAGTTCTTTACGGCCGACATTGCGACCGGCGATCTGCAAACGTTTCATCCCTCGACGGACTGGCTCAATCATGGCCAGTGTTCGCCCACCGATCCGCAGCTCGCGTTGTTTTGTCACGAGGGAACGTGGCACGAAGTCGATCGCGTTTGGACGATTCCGTTCGGCGTTCGTGAAGCCAAACTGATGCACCGCCGCCAACAGCCGTTTGAAATCGCCGGTCATGAATTCTTCAGCCGCGATGGACAGTGGATCTGGTACGACCTGCAAACACCGCGCGCGTCCCAGTTCTGGCTGGCGGGTGTGAACGTCTCGACGGGAGAACGCCTGCGGTACGCGGTCCCGCGCGGCGAATGGTCCGTCCACTACAACGTCTCCGCCGACGGCAAGCTGTTCGCGGGAGATGGCGGCGGCCCCAACAGCGTCGCCAACCGCACACCCATGCCCGACAACAAGCCGCTCACGCCGCGCGGCAACGGCCAGTGGATCTATCTCTTCCGCCCGCAAGCTGAGTTGGAAGCGGCCTCCATCAGCGGCGAACCGGCTAAGTCGGGCCGCTTCGTCACCGAGAAACTGGTCGATCTCGCCAGCCACGATTACAGTCTCGAACCGAACGTCACCTTCACACCCGACGGCCAATGGATTGTCTTCCGCTCCAACATGCACGGCGAACGCCACGTCTACGCGGTCGAGGTGGCGAAGGCGAAGTAAGGCGAGCGGAAAGAGTTGCCTGCCCCACACCAACCCGAAGTGTGAGCGAGGGCGAAGTCGATCGACGACCTCGTTCACACTTCGGGTTGGTGTCTTCGGGTAATTCACTTCTTGCCGGTCGCCTAAGGGGCCTGTTCATTTTCTATCGGAGACTTGTTGCGATGACTCATCGTTTGCGAGTGGCCTCTGTCGCCGATGTGCCGGTTGGCGAAGGACGCGAGTTCGTCATCGGGGGCCGCATCGTCGCACTGTTTCATGTCGAGGACCGGTTCCTCGCGCTCGACGGCATCTGCCCTCACGCCGGTGGGCCGTTGGCACAAGGCAAACTGACCGGCGGCATCGTCACCTGCCCCTGGCACGGCTGGCAATTCGACGTGGCCACGGGCCAACACTGCATCAACCCCCGCCTGCATCACTCGTCGTTTCCCGTGACCGTGGAGGGGGGCGAGGTATTCGTTGAACTGCCGTCGTAAGATGATCGGCAAGAGTTCTCAAACTCACAACGTAGGATGGACGCCTCGTCCGTCCGAGCTTTCGCGGCAAGTGCGGACGGACGAGGCGTCCATCCTACGGGGCACTCAATTCCTGCCGTTCGGGTAACGGTTCGGCTCATTGCCACGACTCAACAACCAAGTTAGGCACACGCGTGAACTCGCCAAGGTTATGGGTGACAACCGTGAGTCCATGAACTAGACCGACAGCCGCGATGAGGAGGTCGTTGGGACCAATGGGAGTTCCCGCTCGATCCAAATCCGCACGCAGTTGGCCCGCCACGATTCCAACTTGGTCATCGACGGGCAGGCTGACAAACTGCGACAGGAATCGACCGAGCAGTTCCACATTGGCAGCGGGTTTATCACTCTTGTGTGCGCCGTAGTACAACTCGGCCAAGACGACGGAACAGACACGCAACTCCTCTGGCTTGGACGCCGTGATTCGCCGCACAACATTCGTGTTCCGCTGGCGAAGAAATTCCACGCAGACGTTCGTGTCGAGCAGGTAGGTCGTCACAGCGGCAACCTTTGTTCGTAGTCGAGGTCAGCGATGTCGGGGAAGTCTCCCTGCCACGCTCCCGCCGTCGATTCGATGAATCCCGGTGGCCAATCCGACCCGCCCGACGCTGCGACTGCCGACTGCGGTTGAATGAGAACGATGACGCGGTAAGTCCGATCCGCCTCGTCCACTGGCACATTCAGGTGCAAAATCCTGTCTGCACCCGCGTGCGTTGAAAATTCGACGGTCGTCATGGATCGGCTCCAGCAGCGAACAAAGTCCCGGGTGAGCAACGAAGATATCGCGACTCGATCCGAATGGAAGCCGACATCCGGAAGGAACGCAGCGTCGATCGAGCAAGGTGCTGGTCACTTCCCCTGACCGAGAAACGTCCGGATCGACTCGTAGATGCCGTCCTTGTCTTTGATCTCGGAGAGGACGAGGTTCTCGAACTGCGGGGCGATCTTGCGCAGTTCCTTCAGGTAGTCGCCCGAGCCATACGGGCTATCGACTTGGCCGTAACAGAACAGATTGCAGATCGGCAGAAAGTCCTCGCGCAGCACTTTCTGACAAGTCGTATTGTCCTCGCCCCAGTTGTCTCCGTCTGAGAATTGGAAGATGTAGATGTTCCAATCGGCGGGGGGGAAGTCGCGTTCGATGACCTCTTTCGTTTTCACATAGGCCGACGAAATCCGAGTCCCTCCACTTTCGCGGACGCGGTAGAAAGTGTCCTCATCAACTTCGTGAGCCACCGTGTCGTGAACGATGTAGCGGCGTTGCATCCCGTCGTATTGGCTCTTCAGCCAGGTGTCGATCCAGAACGATTCGGTGCGGACGATCTCCTTCTGGTCGTCGGTCATCGAGCCGGAGACATCCATGATGTAGATCACCGCCGCGTTGGCTTGAGGCAGCGGCGTGTCGGTCCACGAGCGGAAGCGTTCGTCTTCGCGAGTCGGCACGACCATCGGCTTGTACGGGTCGTAGGTATTGGAGGCAATCAGTCGCCGCAACGCGCGCTTGTAGGTTCGTTTGAAGTGACGCAGCGAATCGGGACCGGTCTGGCGGATGCTGTTGTACTTCGTCTTCACCGCCCTAATCGTGTTCTGCCCCTTCGGCTGGATGGCGGGCAGCTTCAACTCCTCGCCCAGCATCTGAGCCAGTTCTTCAATCGTCAGCTCGGCCTCGCGGATGTGTGATCCCGGCTGATCGCCCGCCTGCCCCTTTCCATCCTGATCTCCCTGTCCCTTCCCAATCGGCTGGCCCTGATCACCCTCGCCCTGTCCAACGCCCCCCGAGCCTTTGTCGCCGTGACGGAAGCGGGGAATGTCGATGCTCGGCACGGGGATCGACACGGTCTCGCGCCCCTTCCGCCCGATTACCTCGCCGTGCGTGATGTACTTCTTGAGATTCCCCCGGACCTTCCCCCGGACGATCTCCTTGAAGCGCTGATTGTCACGGTCGATGGAGCGGGTCATGGCAAAGCTCTCAGCAGTTAGCGGTTAGCGATTAGCTTTCAGACCGTAGGGTGCGTGGAGTCTTCGGAACGCACCACTCAACTCAACAACGAACATGGCTTGGTGCGTTCCGAAG
>JAYTGQ010000767.1:0-10542 GCA_043733345.1 Schlesneria sp. | reverse complement strand
GTCAGCCCCCCGGTTCTTTGGGCGTCAGCCCTTCTTCTATGGCCGGGAACTTTCAGAACCGGGGGGCTGACGCCACCCCGCTCAGAAACAGACAAGAGGGCTAACGCCCAAGAATCACACTTGGGTTGCGGCTGAACGAAGTGAAGCCGCGCTGGAATATCCGTGGTCGCCCGCTTCCCATTCAGGTGAAGTCGGCGCTGGCGGTTCGTTTCGCTCGGTGACGCACGGGACTACTGACCGCTGACGAAGCGGTAGCCGGTGCCTCGAACCGAGAGGATGTAGCGGGGGCGAGTCGTGTCGGGTTCGATGAGCTTCCGCAGCCGCAGGACGAAATTGTCGATGGTCCTCGTCGTGACATCGGTGTTCTGATCCCAGACCGCTTCCAAGATTTGGTGCCTCGATAACACTTCGCCCTCGTGTTCGATGAAGTACCGCAGCAGTTGCATCTCCTGTGTGGTGAGACTCTGTCGCTTGTCACCGACGACGACCTCGAACGTTTGTGAGTCGAGGCGGAAGTCTTCAAAGACAAAGCTCGGTGGTGGAGTCGTCGCGACATCGACCGGCCTCGTGGCTTGAAGCAGTGTCTTGTGGCGTTCGAGCAGATTGCGGACGCGGTTGAGCAGTTCGGGCAGCGCGAACGGCTTCGTCATGTACTGATCGGTGCCGCAATCGAAGGCGTGCATCTTGTCTTCGCTGAGCGTCCGCGCACTCAGCACGAGGACTGGCACGAGCTTGTCGGTCACGCGGATCGCCTTGCAGATTTCGTAGCCGCTCATGCCGGGCAGCATCAGATCGAGAATGACCAGATCGACGGCGGAGATGGCCGAATGAAACAGTTTCAGCGCCGTGGGGCCGTCCCCCGCAACCAACACGTCGTACCCTTCCTGCTCGAAGTTGAACTTCAAGCCGAGAGCCAGGGCTTCTTCATCTTCCACGATCAGAATACGCATGAAGTTCACTTAACCATCGGTAGCAAAAGTTTGTAGGACGGGCACTCTTGCCCGTCTATTTATCATCGAGACACGACGGGCAAGAGTGCCCGTCCTACGTTTTTCAGGAGGCGCTCAAACCTCACCCTTACGACCCGGCAGATCGACTTCAAACACGCTGCCGGAAAGTCCCGGCCGGTCGTGAACGCTGACTCGCCCCTTCATCTGCCGGACGAGACTGCTGACGATGTACAAGCCGAGTCCCGTTCCTTTTTGCCGTCGCGTCAGTTCGCTCCCCCCACGGAAGAAGATGCCGAAGATGCGCTTCCGCAATTCGGGAGGCACGCCGTCGCCGTTGTCCGCGATGCGCGTGATGACGCGCCCACGATCGGTCACGCGCACCGTGACTTCCACGCGAGCCGGATCGCCCGCGTACTTGATCGCGTTGTCCATCAGGTTGCGAAAGATGGTCTCGGTGAGCAGCGGCCGTGCATACAAAATGGCCGGTTGCATGTCATAGCTGATCGTCTCCACATCATCTCGCTTGTGGTGGGCACATGCCGCACCACCGCAGCGCCGCAGCATCGACTCCACGAGGATGTCTTCGGGATCAGACTGTTCGCCGATCGCGTCGATCCGCCCGACTTCGAGAAGCTGTGTGATGAGGTGGTCCAGCCGTTCGAGTTCCTGATCCATGACTCGATAAAACTTGGCCCGCTGCTCCTCGGAGACCGGTCGCATTTCGAGCGTCTCCAAGTACAGCTTAAGCGACGCGATCGGCGACTTCAGTTCGTGAGTCACACTGTCCACGAAGTTCGCCTGTCGCTGGTTAAGTCTCACCTCTTTGATCATCAGGAATAGATAAAACGACAACCCCACTAAGATCAGCGCGAAGACCACGACGCCGACGATCAACGCTCCCCAACCGGCCGCTTGGGCGAGGATCACGATCCAGCAAATCAGCATCGTCACGTTCAGCGTCATCAGAACGACGCCCAACGTGATCGGCAGACGCAGAGTTGTGCGGGTTCGCAACCAAGAGGACACGGGATGACTTCCAACTAACGGATTCAAACACGAGGACGGCAGAAGCAAGGTAGCCCTGCTGCTGTGTAACAGGAAGCGAGCGGGCGGCGACTCCACGACGATCGCCTTTGTTGATAGCTTGCAGCGGGTCAATTCCCTCTATTGAACTCTTCGTTACGACGACCGTAGAATCGCGCCCGAGCAAGTCACATGGGAAGTTTTCGCTTCGGTCTCACGCCAAAATTTCACACGGCTCACGGCTTTCGTTGCAATGATTCGCTGCCCACATCTGTTTCCGAGTCGGGTTGCTCCCAACAAACTTGGATGTTACGCCTGACTTCTCTGGGGCTTGTGGCCGGAGAACCAACCCAACTCACACGATAGAGGAATCGCCTGATGCTCCCGGTCGAAAAACACAGTTTCCCGCCGATCTGGTTGGTCTTGGTTCTGTTGGCTCTGGCCGCGTTTTCATTTGCCAAGCCGGTCACTGTTTTCGCTCAAGACGAACCGGAAGCGGTCGCACCCGCCGCCGGAAGTGATGCCGCTGGGGAACCGAAAGCCGAAGGGCACAAGCCTAAGTCCACCTTGTGGTGGATCATCGAGACCTCGGGACTGATTGGCGGGTTCTTGCTGCTCGTCTCGATCTACTTCGTCGGTCTCGTCGTTCAGCTGTTTATGGAGTTGCGTGCATCGGTCGTGGCTCCGCCGGAAGTGATGGAAAAGTGTGAAGCGTTGCTCGTGAAGCGAGATTTCAACGGCATCTACAAGGTCGCCAAAGACAGCGCGTGTGAACTGGGACAACTGATCGCGACCGGCATGACGGCGCTCTCGTTCGGATTCGATCATGCTCGTGAAGCCATTGATCGACAGTCGGAAGAACTCACGGTCGAGTGGGAAAAACGGATCAGCATGCTGGCCGTGATCGGCACGCTGGGGCCACTGGTCGGTTTGCTCGGCACGCTCAAAGGCATGATCGCCAGCTTCAGCGTGATCGCGTTGTCGGACACACAGTTGAAGGCCAGTGAAGTGGCGGGCGGTATTTCTGAAGCACTGCTCCTGACGTTTGAGGGCGTCGGCCTCTCGGTGCCCGCCATCTACTTCTTCGCCGTGTTCAAGAACCGGGTTTCGAGCCTCAGTGTGCAGACGATGAACGCCGCTGACGACTTCATTTTTCGAGTTCACACGATGGCTCACAAGAAGGCTCCCACCGAACCGGCTGCGTGAACTGGCAGCGATTTGAAAACGTAAGACGGGCACTCTTGCCAGTCAGCTCTGGCCGAAAGACGGGCAAGAGTGCCCGTCCTACAGAGGCATTCATCAACAGCGTCTGAGAGACGAAAGGGGTTGGCATGTCCGATATGAACTCCGAGAGAGCGGAGCCGAATCTGACTCCACTGCTCGACCTAGTTTTTCAGTTGATCACGTTTTTCATGTTGGTGATCAACTTCAAAGGGGCGTCGATGGACTTGTCCCTCAAGCTGCCAGTCTTGGGGTCAGCACGCCCGCTGGATCGACAGGGAAAGTTGGAGCCACTGCTGCTGAACATTGATGCCGAAGGCGGAGTTCACTGCTTCGGCAAACTCGAAGAGATCGAGCCGCTCATTGCTAAAGAGGCTCGGCTGTTAAAGCAGCAGCTCAGCGTGATGGGAACTCCCGACGGGGCCGAGTTCCCAGTGGGCGTCGTGATCCGAGCGGATCGCGCCGTGCCGTTCCACCTGCTCAATCATGTAATCGAAGTCTGCCAGAAACACGGGTATCGGCAGTTCTCGTTGAGTGCGATGACCCGACAGGAGACTCGTTGACATGCGCCGCAATCGCCGTCGTCGTCGTAATCAGGGATCGGTCGAGATGAATTTGGCCGCCATGCTCGACATGGCGTTCCAACTGCTGAGCTTTTTCATCCTGACGTTCCGCCCTGCCCCCATCGAAGGACAGCTTTCGCTCAACCTTCCGCCGCCAGTTCCAGTTGTCAAAGTCGATGAGACGCCCAAGCCAAACACCGGCGGTGAACCCGGAGACATGATCGGGTTGGATACGTTGCATCTTCAAGTCATGGCCAACGATCGTGGTGGCGTGAGGCAAGTGATTCTCGAAGCCAGCCCGGTCGTCCAAGGTGAAATGAATGAAGCCAACGTCCGCCGACTCGACCGCGAACTCCAAGCGATCTTCGGCCGGAAGATGATCGCGTTCGACCGCATCCAGATCGCCGTCGAACGGCGCGTGCGCTATGGGGAACTGATGAAGGTCATTGATGTCTGCACTCGCCAAAAGACTCCCGACGGCCAGCAGATGCGCAAAGTCAGCTTCACGGAGTTGAGCACTGGTGGAGCGGCGGTTCCTTGACTCGGAACACTTAACGAGGTTGACCATCTCGAAGTCCGGCTTTTCTGAAAGCCGGACTTCTCTCCGCCGGACTTCGAGGCGCGGTGCGTTGTCCCGGAAGGAAGTCCGGCTAACAAAGCTAAGCCGGACTTCGGCCGTTTTTCACGCACTACGTTTTTAGAAGGCCGCCAGCAGGAGAACTGACATGCGTCGCAGAGTCGCTCGCCCCTATGGGCACAGCATTTCAGTGACCCGGTTGGCGTCCCTTGTCATGGCCTTGGCTGTGCTGTGGATGTTCTACGAACGGATGAAAGATCCCGCGACGTGGAGAATCCTCGCCGACGAAGAGCCGGTGGCCAAGCCGGTCGAGAAGACTCCGGTCGTGGATAAAGAGACGATTGTCCCCGGCCCGAGCCGCAAGAATGAGGAAGAATTGGCGGCCGCTCAGCGGAATTTCGAGTTCATCATCGACCGCGCTCCGCTGAAGACTCGTGAGATGGACGCCTACTGGCGACTGATGGCGTGGAGTCGCACCGAACCGTTGGCGGACTTGGAGAAAGAGGCCAAGCGGAATGTCGCATTCACCCAGCTTTGGGATCAGCCGGAACGCTATCGAGGACAGTCGATCCGCCTCCGCCTCCATGTGCGTCGCGTGTTGGAGTACGACGCACCCGAGAACCCGCACGGCTTCACCAAGGTTTACGAAGCGTGGGGCTGGACCGACGAATCCAGCACGTTTCCTTACGTCATCGTGCTGTCGGAGAAACCCAAGGGTCTGCGCATCGGTGAGGAAGTCAGCAGTGAGGTCGTCTTCGTCGGCCACTTTCTGAAGATCATGAGCTACACCGATAAGCTCGGCAAAACACGGGGCGCACCGCTGCTGATCGGACGTTCTCGGCTCGTGGCCACTCCGTCCGCTCCCTCCTCGAAGACCGATTTCTCGACGGTGTTGATGGTGATCCTGTTCTGCGGAGCCTTGCTCGTGGGATCGTTCGTTTGGATGGGGATGCGTCCGCGCAAGAAGTCCGTCATGAAGTCGCTGCCCGGCGAACTGCCCGCCATCGGATCACTCGACAGTGCGGCGCCCGGCGATGTCCTTTTTGCGTTCGACACCAAGCCAAAATCAGCCGAGATCGAACAACCCGTCGGAGCCACTCCCAAAGCCTGACAGATTCCTGACAGCCGCGTGATCAAACGTGCTGATCACCGGAGAGCCTCTTGCCAAGTGTTCGAGGGGCCGGAGGTTAAGATGTCACAAGTAAAATCTGCGGTCCTATTCGCTGGGGGACCGATGATTGTCGATGTCCCGTGCCGACAGCAAAGTGACGCTGGCGGTTGAAGAGACTTGGCGGGTGGACGGGGGATGTGGCGAGCGTGGTACTTTTCACACCAACCCGAAGCATAAGCGAGGATGTGAGTGGCGTCCTCGCTTACGCTTCGGGTTAATGTCAGCCTCCGCCGCGTGGTGTTACTGTTCCACACTGAAACCTCCGGTTCGTGGACAAGAAGTCGATCATGGAAAACGTGCCCGTAACCTCAGACCGCCCGCCAGGTGAAATGCCACCGACGGCTGCGGTCTCGGGTACTCCGGGTGTTGCGGTTCCCTCATGGCTCTCAGCCAGGCGAGCTAGACCAGTCAGGTCCAACGGTTTGCCGAATCGCAAGACGGCATCCACTCCAGCCGATTCTGCCGTGGCTCAATGGCAACCCCTCTTGTCCGGTTCGGCGACTTCAACTTCGCCCGTCAGAAGCTCGCCAGCAGTTTCACCTTGGCAGGGATTCCAGCGCTTGTTACGCGGTCCCAAACGCGCGGCCATGTATGGTGTTTGGGTTTCGTTGGCCATTCACGTCGGGCTGCTGGTGACTCTGGCAGTGTTCGCCATCGGTGGGCAGGCAATCCTGCCAGCCTCCAGCGTTCTGGTGGAGTTCGGCAATCCCGGTGGCGACACGATCATCGATCCGGAACTCGAAGCCTCGCTGGAGATGGACGGCGGACACGAGGCCGCTCCGCCAGAAGCGGAAGATCTCAACCAGCCCCCGTCGCTCGATGCGATCAACTTCAATCCCGGGGAGGCACTCGAAGGAATCGTGAATGGCGTCGGTACCGGGGACGGTCGAGGGATTGGTGATGGAACCGGCAGCGGAACCGGAACCGGGATCAGCATTCCCGCGATCAATGTCCCTTCGTTTGCTGTCTCGAAAGGCAGCTTTTCTGCTTGGACCGAACCGCGCGATCCTGAACCGAACCGGCAATACATGATCGTCATTCAAGTCCGGCTGCCCGCGAACATCCGTGAATATCGGGGCAGTGATCTGACAGGCAAAGTGATCGGGACCGATGCCTACAAACAGATCATCAAGTACAGAACGACGGACAAGTTCCCCGTGAAGGAGGGAGCCGTCGAGTTTCGGATCCCGGTCCCCGGCGGTGCCACGCGCGTCCGCGACACCATCCAAATCGAGTCACGACTGCTGCGCGAGAAGCAAACGCTGAAGATCGAGTTCTGATCGCGTTACCAGTCCACGCTGCGAACCCTCTCGAAGTCCGGCTTTTCTGAAAGCCGGACTTCTGTACTACTCACGTTTTGTTTCTTCTCCGGGCGCGAAGATTCCCGCACTGTCACCAAGTGATCCCCGCTGCCGGAGAAGCTTCTCATTAGCCCACTTCATCCACGAGCGGCCGTCAGAAGACCTCAACAAGAAAATGGTGGACAAGAAGATGAAAGCGAGGTCCAGATGTTCCTCTCTGATCTTCTTGTCCGCCATCTTCTTGTTCCTTTCGGTTGCGGCGGAGCCGCGCTGGGTTCTTCGGGTCGCCAACTCGGAGAGTAGTCCCTGCAAAGAGAAGTCCGGCTGACAGAGCTAAGCCGGACTTCAATCTCTCGGCTCCACTACGGTCCTGCGACTCGAATTGACTCGATTGGTAACGAGGCATAGAGTCCGCGCCGAATGGGACGGACAGTTTTCAGCGAGGCAAGGATGAATTCGCCACGAGTCATACTGAGCAGAAGATTCTGGCGACAGAGCCGTCGGCCGCAGGCTCGTTTCGTCCCGAATTTGTGCTCGTTGTTGTTTCACTCGGCCTTGCTGCTGCTGTTGGCGACGACGTATCGAGGCAACGCGGGCGGTGGCACGGGTCGAGGACCGGGGGAGTTCACGACCATCATCACGCGCGACGACGGGGTCGTGGTGGCGAACCCGTGGGGTGATCGCCCGGACGCGCAAGTGGAAGGCGCGCCGAATGACGTTCCTCCCGGTGACCAGTCCCAAGGATCGAACGCCAGCAACCAGCTCCTCCAAACGAAGCATAGCGTCGCGAACGAGGCCCCCCCCGCCGCGTTGATGTTGCCCACGGCCGACGGTCTTGGGGCGAGCAACTCGCGTGTGAATCTTCCAACGGGGACGGAGTCCGCCTTTCCACAAGGAGGCATCGGAACGTCGGGCGGAACGCGGCCGCTCGCATCGGGCAAACGGGGCTTTCAAGACGGCGTCATCGGTGGTGGCAAGCCGGGAGGAGGCTTCGGTACAGGCTTCTTCGGCACGCGCGACGCAGGAATGAAAATTGTCTTCGTGGTGGATGCTTCCGGCAGCATGACCAGCAACAACGCGATGCAGATCGCCAAAGCCGAGTTGATGGCCAGCTTGCAGGCGCTCGATGACCGGCAGCAGTTTCTCATCATCTTTTACGACGACACGCCACACGTCGTGAAGCTGAAGCACGAGGTCAACCCGACACTCGCCCCGGCCACCGAGATCAACAAGACGCTCGCGAAACAGCAGATCGCGGGCATCCAACCCGGCGCGGGAACGGACCACTTTCCGGCAATCGAACTGGCCCTCAAACAATACCCCGACATCATCTTCTTCCTGACCGACGCCGCCGAACCGGCGATGTCTGCATCAGACCTCGATAAGGTGAAGCGGATCAACGCCGGACGCGCCCGCATTCACACCATCGAATTTGGAGTCGGCCCGGAATTGGTCGAGTACACGTCCAACTTCCTGCGCCGCCTGCCACAACAAAACGGCGGGACATACAGCTATCACGATGTCACCAAGTTCAAGGATCGGTGAATCACAAGCAGCTGAACCGCCACGAGCTTCAACATGGGGATGGCCTCATGCTCCGATTGCCGCCACTCATTCTGATCGTTGCGGTGCGAGGTATCGAAACGCGGACTTGCCAAAGGCTGGTCCGTTTTCTTGTCGAATCCTCTTCTGATGAGCGGCTGAGGCTCTATTCCGACGTGGCTACCTCCAAAGTGACAGTGCCCGTTGTCGTGGTCAGAGACTGCTTGCCCTTCTTGGTTTTTGCCTTTACGGACTTGATCACGATCCTGCCTCCCGCAGCCGTCAACGCCCGCACGAGTTGGTCCAGCGACACGTCCGACGCAGCGCGTTCGATTTTGGCGACGCGAGGCTGAGTGGTCTTGAGCCTCACCCCGAGTTGCTTCTGGGACAAGTGAAGAGCTTCTCGCTGTCGTCGAATCGCTAAAGCAAGTTCGACGCGCGTCTCAAGCAATTGGCGTTCTGCTTCGCTCATCTCCAGAAAGTCAGCAGCGTCACCAATCTTCCAACCCGCCGCTTCCAGAGTCTTGCGTTTTGTGGCATCCATCAGCTTTTGTCCTCTGTTAGCACTTCGACTGCTTTTTCTTCAGAGCCTTAACGGCCTCGTCATATTGCTTCAGCCGTTGCTGACATCGCCTGATAACCTCATCCGGGATCTTCGGAGTTTTCTTCGCATAGACTTCCAAAACCAGCACTGCGTCTGGGTCGATACGGTACATCATCCGCCAATTGTGGTTGGCATCCCGAACTCGTAATGCCCCGCAACGGGGGCCAACATCCGGTAACAGCTCGGCTTGAGGCATCCCCAATTGCTTCCCCTGCTGGAGCAGGCGAAGAAGCATTCCAATCTCTTGCCGTCCTTCCACAGTGAAAGGAGGCGTTCTGACTTCGCCGTGCAGCCAGAGCAGCGGCTTTCGTTCCACTTCATCCTCTGCTCCCTGCTGCGCCTTGACCACTTCCAACGTGCCCTTCCCGACTTCAAGAAGCGAATATCAGATTTGGATTGTCGCCAGCCCAGAAAAATCGGTCGAAGTCGCCTTCAAAGGCGAACGCCTGAAAAGACAAACCCCCGTGGTCGCAGTTGCGACCCGGGGGTTCTGTGTCAGTGGCGGGGGCCGGATTTGAACCGACGACCTCGAGGTTATGAGCCTCGCGAGCTACCGGGCTGCTCCACCCCGCGTCAGGGTGCCCCATTACTGGGGGGACGGGAGTATATCGGCAGACTTCGAGAAGGGAAGTGAGTCGGTTTGAGAATTCTCGCTGAGAACGCCATCCTTGGTCTCGCTCATTCCAAGAACGCATTAAAAAACTACTTTTGCCTCGAATAAACTAGCCCGCCGCGCAAGCGAGGGCTGGACCTTCGATGACGGTGAAGCCTTCGCTTGCGCGGCGGGCTAGTTTTGAAATGCGCTCTAATCCAAGTCCGTCGAAGCGGGAGTTGAATCATGTTCAGACGTGGTGTTGTCATCTGGTGTGTTGCCAGCGTGTTGGTCTTGGCGAGCATGGCGATCAGTCAAGAAACACCCAAGCCGCCAGACGCCGATCGCTGGGAAGCGGCCATCCAGGCGTTTGAAGTGCAGGATCAACAGTCTCCTCCAGCATCAGCAGCCAACGTGTTTGTGGGCAGTTCCAGCATCCGGTTGTGGAAGCTCGATGCCAGCTTTCCGAAGCACGCTTGTGTGAATCGCGGCTTCGGGGGATCGCAGTTGGGTGACTCGGTGAAGTACGCCGAACGAATCGTCATCGGGTACCAGCCGCGCGTCGTCGTGGTCTATGCAGGGGACAATGACCTCAACGCGGGCCAGACTGCCGAAGCAGTTTTCGCCAACTATCGTGCCTTCCGCGACAAGGTTCATACCGCATTGCCTGAAACGAAGATCGTCTTCGTCGCGATCAAGCCCAGCCCCAGCCGCTGGAAACTGCGAGAGAAGGCTCTCGACGCGAACCGGCTCATTCGAGAAGAGATCGCCAAGGGCAAAAACCAAGTCTTCATCGATGTCTGGACGCCGATGCTGGGTGACGACGGGATGCCTCGCGCCGAGTTGTTCCTCAAGGACCAACTGCACATGAACGACGCGGGCTATGCGATCTGGTCTCAGCTCGTCGAACCGCATTTGGCCGCGACAGGTGGTTGATCGTCTCGGACGTGTCACAGAAATTAGCCGCGCGGCGCTAGCCCCGGTTCAAGCCGTGTAAC
>JAYTGQ010000766.1:0-24902 GCA_043733345.1 Schlesneria sp. | reverse complement strand
AGCCCCCGGACTTTCTCCTCGTCGCCCGTCCGGGGGCTGACGCCGCCCGGCTCACCTGTGGCGCTGCGAGCTGAGCCCGCGTTCGGCTTCTTTCCCGTCAAATTCTTTTGCAGCGAGTCAAAAAAACTCGGCGGTTTGACGGGAGTCGGGGCGACGGGAGCGACGGCTCCGGCGGGGACATCGGCCGCCGCGAGGTTCGACATCGCCAGCACGCGCGTCAGATTCGGCTTCACGCCGGCCCAGCGGTTGGCTCCAAAGAACGACGGGAACTGGTTGATGATGTCGCGGTTCTGCCGCTCGTCGGTGACGATGGTCCACAGCGGATGCGACATCGCTTGCGGCTCGGCGAGGACACTGACCTGCGTCCCCGGTAGCCAGTCGTTCTCGCCACGCATCTCCACAGGGAGCATCTCGGCGAGCGGCGTGTCGTCCCAGCCTCCTGCCCGAAAACTGCGTTGGCCGCCGACCATCAACAGCCCGCCGCCGCGCTGTCCGACCCACTTCTCCATCCACGCGAGCTGCTGCTCCGTGAACGCATCCGCCGCGACATCGCTGAGGATGATCGCATCGAACGCGGACAGCTCCGCGACCGTCTCCGGGAACCCGCGACCGGTACTCGCCGCCGCTCCGTCAGAGACTCGCGTCAACCGCCCGCGACCATACAGCGTGTGCAGCACGACGCACTCGATGTCCTCGTCCTCGGTCAACGCCTTCTGCAAGTCCGAGTACGGCCCGCGCACCTCATACCGCGCCCCCGTCTGCACTGGCTGCGGCGGCTGCGAACTTCCCTCGACATACAGCACGCGAATCTTCGTCCGGTCGATCTGCACCTCGGCCTTGAACGAGTTGTTCGCCGTCGAGACTTCATCCGGCAGCGCCGACACGTTGACCTGCAACTTGCGCGTCTTCGCGTCCGTGCGAAAGCTCAAGCCGACCGATTGAAACCCGTCATGCAACGTGACCGGCACCGGCGGAGCGAGGTTCTTATCCGCCTCCCCTTCGACGTTGCTCGGCGCGATGAGCGACACTTCACAGCGACGCCCGTCGTACCCGTAGCTTCTCAGGAAGACCTGCACCTCGACCTCGGCAAACCGCCGGGCGCGAGGCGGCACGACGCACGCCACGATCGCCACGTCGCCCCCCTTCGCGGTGTCCCCGACCGGCACCACATGCACCGGCACATTCAACTTCGCGAACTGCGCGGCGAGTTGTTCCACGCCCGATTCATCCCGCGCCCGTCCATCCGAAAACAACACGATCCCCGCCGGTGGACGCCGTCCAAACCGGCTCGGCACCTGTCGCAACGCCGTGAGCAACTGCGTGTCTGAATCGGTCGGCGCGAGCAGCTTCTGTTTGGCGTTCGCTGAAGATGGAGTCAGAGCGGCAGAAGTCAGAGCAACAGAAGTCCGAGCGGCAGAAGTCAAAACCTCAGCCGCGTTCGTCTGTGATACGAAGGAACCACCCTGACCTCTGACCTCTGACTTCTGCAGCTCTGCCTTCTGACCTCTGACACCCTGTTCCACCGCCGCCAACCGATGCCCAAACCGGAACAGCTTGACCAGCGCATGCCCCTCGTCGTGCGTCGCCTGATCCGCTTCGCGCATCAATCGAGTGGCGTGTTCAAACCGAGTTTCTTGATCTCCCACCGCCATGCTCTGCGAGGAATCGAGCAGATAAAAAATATCCGGCCTGTCAATCGGCCCCGGCGTTTGCGAGACATCCGACGGGTTGAGCAGGATCAACAGCAACGTTCCGACTGCCGCCGCTCTCAATCCAAACAGTCCCCACCGTCGAGCGACCGCCGCCGGAGGCCCGCCAAGCCAACGGAGCAATCCAAACCCAACCAGCAAACCCACCGCGACCGCTCCAAACACAGCGGTCGTCAACGGTGATAAAAATTGAAATGAAGCCAACATGGTTTGCATCTTCTTTGTGTCGTGGTCGTCTCGATGTCGTCGTGTGTCGCCGTGTCGCCGTGTGCCAACCCGGCGTGTGCGGAGTCTTCGTTTACGACGCGGCGTGTAGCACCAGCCCGTTGCCTTGCCCCCGCCCCCACCGACCTCGTGTCGGTGGAGCGAGTGATTGACCACTAGACCTCATCGCCCCTGTCCTCGCCCCCACTGAGGTTGCCTCAGTGGAGCGCATGATTGGCCAGGCTAGTTGCCAATCACACGCTCCACCGAGGCAAGCTCGGCGGTGGCGTCTCTTCATTCGTTGTTCGTTCTAGTCACCAATCATGCGCTCCACCGACGCGAGGTCGGTGGGGGCGAGGAATCACAACAGTGATCTGACTCTTAGATCGCCCCCAGGTCGTATTCTCCAAACGTGCCGACGTAGTACCCGAACCGAAAAATCTGCGTCATGCCACACGCGAACGCCAAGTTGTTGAGATACGACAGGGCGACCGCTTCGGGCGATTCGTCGATCTTGCATCGCAACGCGAGATGAATGTGATCCGGCAGAATCGCCGCTCGCGACAGGCCATGTCCCTTCGCGGCACTCACCTTCACAATCATGTCGTGCAACGCTTGGAGCGGCTCATTGCGGACCTCGCGGTAGCGTCTGTCATTCACCAGGACCACATGCAGGTTGTGCCAGTAGATCGCGTGGCTGGTCGGACTCGGCTGCGACAAGTCCACATCGGCGTTGTGAATCTGCAGCCCCTGCAATCGCTCGGTGACTCGGTCGTCCGCTGACGGATGATGCTCCAACTGACCTTGCAGGTACTCGTCGATCTTCGCGCGATTCGCCGATCCCACGCTGCGGATCGAGTAGTTCCGTTGAAACGCCGCCGGTGCCGTGGCCTTAACGAGGTGCTGCAACCGTCTCTTCATTCGCTGAGCAATCAACTGCGGAGCGACCTCCGGCCGAGTGCTGACCAAGAACTGGCTGACCGACTTTTCGCCGAACTCATGCTGCAGAATGCGAATCCCGTCCACCTCAGTCGCCGCTTGAAGTGACTCCAACCACGTCGCGTCCTTCGGAGCCTCGTGCCAAAACAAGCTGTACGACCAGTTGAGCTGGTACGCCGGCTGTCGGCAGTTGTCAGCGGTGTAGATCGGATCGGGCATGAGCTGTTCGGTGTTTGAGTTCGGTGTTGTGTGCTGAGTTAAGTTGTGTCGTGTCGTGTCGTGTCGTGTCGTGTTGTGTTGTGTCGTGTCGTGTTGTGTTGTGTCGTGTTGTGTCGAGCTGAGCCGTGTCGTGTATCGCCCCCACCGACCTCGCGTCGGTGGAGCGAGTGATTGACCACTAGACCGCTCACCCTCTTCCTTGTCTTCGCCCCCACTGAGGTTGCCTCAGTGGAGCGCATGATTGGCCCTGCTAGTCACCAATCACGCGCTCCACCGAGGCAAGCTCGGCGGGGGCGTCTCTTCGTCTGTCGTTCGATCTAGTTCTCAATCACGCGTTCCACCGACGCGAGGTCGGTGGGGGCATCGACGTTCATTTTTTTGCTGCCGCCTCTTCGTCCTTCAGCCACCCATTCACATACGAGTCTCGGATCGCGGGAGGATCGGCCTCCTTTTGACTCCACACGTCCTTCCCATCAAGACTGGCATGAACCTCGGCCCCGGTCATCTGAGCGAAGCCGTAGGTCCAGAAGGCGTCCTTCGTCGTGGCGTCGCGTTGAGCCTCCAGCAGCAACAACACTTCCGGGTTCGTGCCGTTCGCGAAGGCGAAGACGGCTCCGTCGATCACGCCGGTGGCTTCGTCGGCGTAGCGATACAGCGGAGTCGAGAGCGGTCGAAGTTCGAGGCGTCCCTCGGTCCCCTCTTTCTCGTGAGCCGCGAACCGCTGGCGAATCTGTCGAGCCTGAGCGAGCCGCTGCGCCGGCTTATCGGCCGGCTCCAAATCTCCAGGGACAGGTTTCCAGATCACGCCCGGTTGTTTGGCCTGCCACTTCCAATCTCCGCCGCGAGCCACGCCGATTTTAGAGTTCGACAGCGAGACGATCTCAAACAACCAACGCGGGCCGCCCGGATCGTTCGGGTAGAACTCGACCGCCATCAACGCACTCGGAAGCTCACGCTCGGTCCACAGCCACAGCGTCGATTCATGATTCCGCCGCGTCGAATCGTTGTATCTCAACAGCGGTTTCGACATGAGCTTCGCCATCACCGGCTTCGCCCCCAACGTGGCCTCGACTTCAAATTTCTCGGCGATGTTCTTCATGCGGCTGAGTTGCGCGGCACGATAGGCTTCGTCCGCTTTCTCATCGCTCAGTTTCTCATCGCTCAGTGCGACACCGACCACCACGGCGAAGATCAATCCGATTCCTCCGCGAAGAAAAATCCTCATTCCGATTTCTCCTGAGGTTGGGGTTTCGTTGTGGTTGGGTCCGGCTCAATCACCGTCTTGATGGCTTCGAGATCGAGCACGCCGGTCGCACAGGTCACGTAATGATCCCGCAGAATGCGCGAGGCGCGTGAGGTCCAGAATTCGTTGTGTTCGGGGACACGCCACAATTCCTTGTCGTCGTGAGTCAGCCAGACCTCGCGCCAGGTGAACCGCACCGGGGTGAAGCACCAGCGCGGACCTTCCGCCGTCTTCAGGGCTTCCAGCAACAGCAGGACTTCCGGATCGGTGCCGTTGTCCCACAGAAAGCTGAAGAGCGCCCCGTCGAGGACATCCGGGTTCGTGCTCTGAAAGCGAAACAGCGGCGTGGGAGTCAGCCGCAGCGTGTGAGTATTTTTGCCGGACCGCATCTGCGCCGTGAATCCCCGCGCGAGGCTCCGCATCTGAATCAGACGCAGCTTGTCGGTCGCGGCCGGTTCATCGGCGCTGGCCAGCCGCTTCGGTTCGACCCCCGGCTTCTGCGGCTCCCACGAACGAACCGTTCCGATCCCCACCTTTTGCAACGGCTTCAATGTCAGCGCATGAAACTCGTGAAAGCCTTCGAGCTTTCCGGCCTGATTCACGAATGCGCCGAGGCACCCGATGACTTCCGCTCGCCCCTGCCGAGTCCACACCCACACGGCTCCGGAATTCCCATCCGCCGTCCAGCGCATGACGGGCTTCTCGACAAGTTCACACTTCTGCTGCCGCGCCTCGTCAAGAAAGAACTCGTACTCCGCCGCCTGCTCTTGGTAGTACGGCTCCAGCAACTTGACGAGTTGTTTCTCATCGAGCTTCGGCGCGTCGGCCGCTTGGCCGAGTACGGCGGTCATCATCAGCAGCAGGCATGAGGCGGTGAAGGGCATGATCGTTTTCGCGTTGAATGGATGACGTGTCGTTCGGTGGTGTCTGACGTTCGGCGGGTGCGGTCAGGGCTTGTCGGCCGGGACGGCCACCTGTCCGGCGTAGAAGGTTTCGTAGGGTTTGGTTGACTCACCGCTGATCCAGCCGCCACCGCCGGACGAGGTCCAGACCTCGCGGTCCTTCAACGTGAGTCGCAGCGGGCGAGTCGTGAACGTGACGGGCGAGTAGTACCAGCGCGGCTGTGGCTGTTCGTCGCGGCATTCCAACAGGAGCAGCAGTTCGGGGTCTGTCCCGCGCGTCCAGACGTAGGCGAACAGTCCACCGTCAATCACCCCGATCTTGGCCGCGGAATAGCGGTGGATCGGCTGCGGCAACCAACGCAGTTCCCAATCTTTATCTTCGTGCTTCATGACGGCGTTGAAATCGCGAGCCAGCGCCCGCATCTGAGTCAGCCGCAACGCCGCCGTCTTGGCGGGCGGATCGGCATCGGCGAACGGCGTCATCGTCAAACCGGTCTTCGGTTGCCAACCTCCTCCTCCGACCATCTTCGTGCGCGGCAGACCCTGCATCGCGAGCGTATGGAATTCGTGAGCCACACCGCGTGTCCCGCCATTGGCCGATGAAGCCAGGATGCAGCCCACGACTTCCGGCCGCCCCTGATGCGTCCACAAAAACAGATCACCCGACCAATCGTCGTCCTGTTTCCAGCGAAAGACCGGTTTCTCGACGAGCGTCATCCGCATCGTCCGGGCCTCGTCGTGAAAGAACTCGTACGTCGCCGCCTGCTTCGCATAGTAGTCCTGAAGCCAGCGCTGGGCGGCCGTTACGGCCTGACCCTCATCCTCCTTCGAGCTGGTCTGTGCGTGAACAACATCGAACGAGGCCACGCCGCTCAACAACCCGCAGCACAGCCACGCGATCACGCGATGGAACACGAATCGTTTGGAGTGTTTGCTCATTTGCTCCCTTTCGGCTTTCGCATCACGGGCGTTCCTGTCGGTATCGCTTTCCCAGCCGGGGCCGCTTTCCCTCCCTGTCGCGACAAGACTTCGTAGTACCGTTCGACAAACTCTTGGTACTTCGGCGGCGTCGCTTCGTCCGAGACGTTGCCGAGGTCGCCGAGGATCAGCGTTTGGATGCGCTCTTGGACATCTTCCTGCAAATGGACCAAGGCGTGGGTGTAGGTCGCCGGCGCGTCGTAACGACCATCGACCAAGCTCCAGTCCAGCGTTCGTTTGGTCCGATCGACATCGACTCCAAAACCCGCCTTTTTCATTTCGAGTTCGAGTTCCTCGCGCGCCTTCAGATTCACACCGAGCTTGTCGAGTTTGTCCAACAGCTCGCGCGCGTCGCGATGCCACGCGGCCACTTGTGACGGCGTTTCGAGTTTTTCCAACTGGTCTCGCAGATCGGCCAGCGCCTGTTCGAGTTTCCGTAACTCTTCGGCCTGCGGAGCGACGATCCCGCGATAGGCGGCATCCAAACGTTGGGCCATGATTTCCAACCGCTCCGAAACATCGAGGCTCGACAGTTTCGCATCGTCATCCTTTTTGGAGCGGATCATGTTGGAGACCTGGCTCATCTCCGCGACGATCTTGTTGATGTCGATCTCCTTCATCACCGCTTGAATCTTGGCGACCGCGTCCTTGTCATTCGGGTCGCTCGATTTTGCGATCTCGTTCAGCACGTCCTGCAACGTCCTGCCCGACTCGGCCAACTTGTCGGCGCGGTCGGCGACCATCTCGCGAAGCTGCTCGCGTGTCAGAGCAGCCCTGTCGCCACCGTGGCGATCTTTGTCTTTCATTTGATCCTTGCCTGAGCCGCCGCCGGAACCATCACGCGGCTTGTCGTTCGGCTTGTCTCCGCCCGAGCCGTCTTGATCTTCCCCCGGCTTGTCCTCGTCCTTTTTGTCCTTCGCCGAACCGATCCCGCCCGGCTTCGGCTCATCGCCAGGCTTCGTTTCGTCTTTGTCCTGACCCGCGCCGCCATTCGGCTTGTCGCTCGGTTCCTTGCCCGATCCGCCGTCCGGCAGCGGCTTGTCACCGCCGTTCTTGCCGTCCGCTTGATCCTTCACCGCTCCGTCTTCCTGTTGGTTCTTGGTTCTTGGTTCTTGATTCTTCCCGCCGCCCCCCTTCTGAGCCTTCCCCTGACTTCCTTGCATCTTCCCATCGGGGTCGGTCAACAGCTGGACCTGCGATTTCGGATCGATCTTTCCCTCTCCCGATGTGGCCTGAGTCGGATTGAGTGCCCCCTGAAACTTCTCGGCAAACTCCTTCTCGGCCTTCGCGAGTTGCTGAGCCATCTGCCGCGCCTCGGCGATCCGCTGCGGAGCCTCTTCCTTGAGCAATGCCTCCAACTGCTTGGCGATCTCCTGAAACATCTCCGCCGTCTGCCGAGCCTCCGCCCGCGCGGCCTTGGAGTCCCCCTTGTCGAGCGACGTGGATGCCGACTCCGCCACCTTCGCCGCTTCCGTGATCCGCGTCTTGGACAGCTCCGACGCCTTCTTGAGTTTGCCCAAGATGCGTTCGATATCGCGAGCCTCCAGCGACACATCAAACTGCTTGTCCCGCAACTCCGCGCGAGTCGGCTTCGCGGACTTGGCCGGTTCGACCGGCTCAGTCTTCGGCTCCTCAACCTTCGCCGCATCCGGCTTCGCGCCATCTTGCGCGAGCAACCCGCCCGCCTGAGTGAGTGCCAGCGCGAACGCCGCCACGAATGATCGAGAATATGTCTTCATGAGTCTGACTCCCGTGTTTGACTTTCATCTTGCTCTCGCCCCCACCGAGTTCATCTCGGTGGAGCGGTGATTGAAAACTAGAACGCACCGCCACGTTGTCTCTTCGCCCCCACTGAGCTTGTCTCAGTGGAGCGCATGATTGGCCCCGCTCACACGCTCCACCGAGGCAAGCTCGGCGGGGGCGTCTCTTCGTCTGTCGTTCGATAGTTGCCAATCATTGGCTCCACCGAGGCAAGCTCGGTGGGGGCCTTCGCTTCTGTTGTTGTCGTTCTAGTCACCAATCATCGTTCCACCGACGCGAGGTCGGTGGGGACGTGGGTGTGGCCAACATCCTCACGCGACTCACTAACCCGAAGCGTGAGCGAGGGCGAACGTCCCTCGATTCACCCACGTCGAACGGTTCTCTCCATTCTTCGTCCAACGACACTCGCCCTCGCTTCGGGTTACTTGTCTGCCTTCGTCTCGCTGACCTCTGGCCTCTTCTCTTCTGACTTCTGCGGTTCTGGCTTCTCATCCTTTGGTTCTTGGTTCTTGGCTCTTGGATCTTCCATTTCTTCTTCCAACCCGCTGACGACCGCCGCTTCCTGATCGACCAATTCCTCCAGCCGCCGGATCAGTTCGCGAGCCTCTTCCTTGTCGGTCTTCGGTCGGCGCAGCTTCTGAGCCTGCATGCGGTCAAACTGTCGCAGGGCGGCGAGTCGTGCGGGATCGGGGTTCTTGAGGATCGCGATTTGCAGGTTCTCGCGCGCTTCGATGAGGTACTTGAGTGCGTCCTTCATCTGGAGTGTCGCGTTCTCCCACTTGCCCACCGAGAGCGAATCGACCGCCGCGAGCATCGCCGTCTCGGCCTGATTGAACAGCTCGACATCATCGAAGCCGCGAGCCAATAAACCCGCCGCCAACTCGCTCACGCTCGCGGCCAATTCCCGCTCGAACGTCATCAATTGATCGAGCGTTTGAGCATCGGGCGTCCGACCGGAGACCGCTCGCTTTTCGATCTGCATCGTGCGGTTGAGGGCATGTCGCTGTCGTTGAATCAATTCGCCGAGCGACTTCAAATTCCCGCCACCCATTCCCTGCGGCATCGGGTCGGGATCGACGATTTGGTAAGTCCGCTTGAACGGGCGGATGTCGATGAACCGCATCTCCGTCTCCGTCCGCTGCGGCGAGTCGGGCCGGTTGTCTTCGGCGAACGCGAAGTACATCACGCTGTCCTTCTGAGTCAGCTCGAAGACTTCCAGCGGCAGCACCTTCTCCAGCGCCGCCTGAGTCATCGGCGAGATTTTTCCTGCTGTCGCCGCCTCATTGGCGGCGGCCATCACGACGGCAAAGTCCTGAGCGATCAGCGGGACTTCCTGCTCGTTGTTGATCTGGAAGACAACCCCCGCTTTCGACAACCCGTAGTCGTCCCGCAGCCTGACGCGCATCGGCAACTCGGCCAACGTGTGAACTTCGATCGCATCGTCCGGCGACTCAAACGAAACCTGCGGCGGCTGATCCTGACGGACACGAATCCGGTACTTGTTCTCCGGCAGCGATGTCCCGTCCTCGGCCTCCGCGATGATGCTGTAGTTGCGGTCCTCGGTCAGCGTGAGTTCGATGGAGCCTGTAGGACGGGCACTCTTGCCCGTCGTGTCCGCTTGCTCTGACTGCTCGACGGGCAAGAGTGCCCGTCCTACAGCCAGCGGCACGACCTCCGGCTCATTCTGGTCCTCGTCATCGCGCGGCTGCTTCCTCGGCGCGAAGACCAGCGCCGCCGACTTCACCGGCTTGTCGAACGTGATGACAAACTTCGCGACGGTTCCTTCCAGCACCGACAAGTTCGGATCGAGTGACGTGCTTGTCGCCTGCCCGGTGTACGACGGCGGCGTGAGGTCCACCTTCACCTCATCGACTCGCAACGGCCTCCGAATGTCGATCCGATACGTCGCACTGGCCAACTCGCCAGCCGTCACGCGGTACTCGATCGGCTTCGTCAACCGATCCAGCTTCGCCACGAACGCGACGTGCGGCCGAGAGGCCAGAGCGGCAGGAGTCAGAGTCGCAGAGGACAGAGTCGCAGAGGACAGAGCCGCAGAGGACAGAGCCGCAGACGAGCCATCACTGCTGCCGCTCTGACCTCTGACCTCTGCCGCTCTGACCTCTGACTTCTGATCGCTGCTTCCTGCTTCCTCCAGCTTCCGCTCAGTCCACTCCCCGTCCGCATCACCCGCAGGCCGAGTCAGCAACACCACGTCTCGATTCGTCCGACCGATCAACGCGACATCAATTGAGAGACCGGCCCCTTCATCAACCGTCGAGTCACCCGGAAGCACCGCAAGCTGCCGATACGGAACGTCACTCAGCACCGCTCGTGAGGTCGCGTTTCGCCATTCCCAATCGAAGCTCGACGCCCCCGCGATGACAATAAACACCGCCGCCAACCCGCACGCGATCAACCCCAGCTTCCTCGCCGGGACAACATCTTCCAACGTCAACGGCAACGCCCGCTGATGAGTCTGCTCGGCCAGCGCCGTGACGAGCGTCGTCGCGACACCCTCAGACTGCATCTGCTCGGCCTGCATCGCGCCGAACTGCACCGTCGTCCGCACCGACTGACCGAGTTGTGGAAACGCTGCCTCAATCTCCGCCGCCGTCGTCGGCTGACTCCACCGCCGCATCGTCCGCCACAACGAGTTCCCCGCGAACAACGCGACCGCTCCCAGCATCGCGCCGAGCGATACAACCCGTGCCGACCGATTCAACTCCAGCGAATAGTCCGCGACAGCTAGCAGCCCCAAGCCCACCAACGCCAACAACAGCGTCGTCACGGCGGCCTGCCCCAACTCGACTCGCCGCTTCCGCGCCCACAGCGAACGGAAACGGTTGAGGAATGCGGCGTCGCGATTGATTGTCATGCTCATGATTGATCCCTTTTGAACAGAGGCGAGAGAGGCAGAAGTCAGAGCCGCAGAAGTCAGAACGGCATCCTCTGACGCTCCGAACGCTCATCCCGGCGACTCTGATCCTCGTTGCTCTGACCTCCGACCTCTGCTGTTCTGACCTCTGGCCTCTGGCCTCTGACTTCTGACTTCTGACTTCTGCCTCATGCCGTCGTGCGATTGCCCACGAACCCTTCCAACAACAGCACCGCCAACAACACACAACCGACCCAGTGCCAGAGTTCGTTTTGTTGCAACTCGACATTGCCCAAGCCCGCAGCTTGGGCGACTGCCGTTCCGTCTTCCTCGACGAACTTCACGGCGAACCGGTCCTCGAACTCTTGTCGCGAGCAACGGTCGGTGTCCGATTCACGCGGCGCGGTGTTAACGATTTCGGCGAAGCGGTCGAACTGATCGACGCCGGGAGTAGAAGTCAGAACGGCAGAGGTCAAAGCCGCAGACTCACTGCCACTCTGCTGCGCTGATCTCTGACCTCTGACTTCTGACCCCTGATCTGTGACTTCCGCATCCACCAGCCTCGCCCGCACTCGCCCACCCGTTGCCAAGCCGACTTCGTAGCCGAGCAACTGATGCACGGTCGGCAGGAACAAGCGGCTGCGGCACCAGTCGCTCCAGTCGCGACCGCAGGAAGTCGTCACCCACAACATCGTTCCCACACCGATGCGACGTTCGACGACCGCCGGGTCGCCGGTGCTGAACTGAGCCAGCACTGTCGCGTCGGAGGCCGGAGTCACCTTCGTGTACGCGGCGAAGATCAGTCGTCGCAGGTCGCCATGTTGCGGGTCGCTGAGCGGTTCAAACACCGGATGCTTGCCGTCGAAATCTTTGATTCGCCACGGCAGGTCGTTCGTCACTTTCGTCGTGCCGATCTCGCCGACCGTCAGCCCCGCATCGGTCAACGTCGAACAACTCTTCGCCGTCACACGATCGCCGGTGAAGACCAACAACCCGCCGCCGTTCCGCACGAACGACGCCAGTTGCTCCGCATCGGGTTTCGCGACATCGGCCACGTTCGCCAACACGACCGCATCGAAGTCAGAACCAGAAAGTTTCGGGAGGCTCACATCGGCGGCGTAGTTCAACAGCGTCGGAGCGAACGGGCTTTCGGCGAACGTTTCGCGGTTGTCCGTCAGTCGCAGCGCGGCTTCGAGGAAATACGTTTCGCTCGTGATCCCCGCATCCGCCGCCGAGCCGTTCACGACGAGGACTCGATACGCGGGCGTGGCCGAGATCGCGAAGAACCGTTGGTTGTCGAACGGCAGATCGTCGTCGTACTCGACCGTCACGCGCCCTTGCCACAAACCTTCGCTCAGCGCGGGCAATTCAAAATCGAGCGTCACCGTTGCCCCCGGTTCGAGCTTCACCCGCTCCCGCTTCGTGATCCGTTCGGCGAGTTTTGCGAAGTCGGTGCGAGCGCCCGTGAGCGGCACGGCGCTAGCCGCCGGTGTTGTAAAACGTCGTCCATTGCGAGCCTGTTGCGACTCACCGGCGGCTAGCGCCGTGCCGCTCACTTCCACCCGTCCGACTTCCAACACGATCGCCACTTCCTCCAACGCGAACGTGCCGCCGTGCAGGATCGACGCGCGGATCGTCGGTGACTCACCGGGCCGCACCCACAAGCGCGGCGTGCGGACTTCGGTCACGGCCACGTTGTTGACCACCGGCCTGCCGAGATCATGCAGATGCGACTTCACTTCGACTGGCAGCGGCTCGACCTCAGTCCAATCGAGTCCCGACTGCTGCATGTCGGTAAAGAGATGCAGTTGCTTCACTCCCGCCGGAGCCTTCACACAGATGTCGCGTGCCCAAGCGAAGGCCACCCCAAAGTTGGTCGCCCCAAAAGAAGCCGCCGGAGCCTGCAACTTCGCCAACACCGCCTCACTCGTAATTTGGTTCTTGGTTCTTGGTTCTTGGTTGTTTCCATTCGCGTCCGTCAGAGGATGCACGTTGTGATCGAAGAACGCGACCTCGAACCGAGTCTGACTTCCCGCCGATTCAATCAGCTTCTTTGCTTCCGTGACCGCTTGGTCGATCAGCCGCCCGTGGTCTCCCTTGAGTTGCATTGTCGCCGACTGGTCTATCAAGATGACGAGCAACTCCTTGTCGCCCCCCGTCGCCGCCGCCGTGAAGTACGGCCTCGCGAACAGCCCGACCAACAACGCGACAAACAGCATCCGCAGCGCGAGCAACAACCACCGCATCACCTTCCGCCGTCGAGCATTCTCTTCCAGCACGGCCCGCAAAAACCGGATCGTCCCCAACTCCACCCGCTTCGTCTTCAGACGAAAGAACAGGTGAATGAGCACCGGCACCGCGAGCGCAACGAGGCCAGAGAGGAACGCAGTTTGAAGAAAGTGGGGCATCATGTGTGGGAAATCTCAAATTTCAAAATTTCAATTTCAAATCTCAAGAACCAAGAACCAAATTCAGAAACCGCCGCGTGCAGTCTTTCACTTGAATGTGGCCGTTGAAGCTTCATCGGTCCTTTGGTTCTTGGTTCTTGGTTCTTGAGATTTCCGGTCAAACCTTTGTTCGGTGAACCAAGTAATCCAGCAACGCTTTGTCGAGCGGATCGTCGGTTGTCATTTCAATGCGATCGACCCCCCGGTTCAAACATTCGCGGGCGAGTTCGGCGCGCCACTCGTCGATCGCCGCGAGGTATTTTTCACGGACCCCTTCGGCGTGCGTCGTGATCTCTTCTCGCGTTTCCATGTCGCTGAAGCAGATGTTGCCGTCGAGTGGTAGGTAACGCTCCCACGGATCCCAAACTTGAAACGCGAGCACTTCGTGCTGCCGATACCGAAGCTGATCGAGTCCGCGCGTGATCGCCGGCAGGTCGTCGAAGAAGTCGCTGATGACGACGACCATGCCGCGATGCTTGCAAAGCTCGGCCGCTTGATTCAGCGCCCGCGAGGCGTCGGACTTCGGTCGTGACTTCGTCGTCGAGATCATCGCCAGAATCTCATCCAACTGATGCGGCTTCGCTCGCGGATCGAGATGTGCGACCACTTCATCGGCGAACAACGTGATCCCGACTGCGTCATGCTGCTTGAGCGCCAGATGCGCCAACGCCGCCGCGAGCGTCGTCGCGTACGACAGCTTGCTGCGACCCGTATTCGCACACTCCATCGACCCGCTGATATCGACGAGCAGATGCAGGTTCATGTTGGTCTCGGCATCAAACTCCTTCACGTACAGCCGCTTCGTGCGGGCATACAGCTTCCAATTCACATGCCGCAGATCGTCGCCCTGCGCGTACTCACGATGCGACGCGAACTCGACGCTGAACCCGACGAACGGGCTGCGATGCAACCCGGTCATGAACCCTTCCACGATCCCGCGCGCCCGCAGTTCGAGATTGTCGAGGCGACCGAAGAAAGCGGGGTCAACAAGTTGTTGCGAGACAGTGGGCATGCTTGGTCAGTCCTGTCCTTCGGCCAGATCCGGGCCGTAGTGTGAGAAGTAGTCGTGTCGCGGATTCCATTCGCGGACGCGATCGGCTTCCCAAACTTTTTCTTTTTCTCGGAAGACGCCGACTCGCGCCGCAGTGAGCCGCGCAAAACCAACTCGCCAAGAGCGATCGCTGTCTGTCAGCGACTCAATTTGGGCGATGACTTCCGGATTCGTTCCGAACACGAAGAGAAACAACGCCCCGTCTTCGATCTGGTCGGAAGGCGCGCGGTAACGGTAAACCGGCCGAGGCAACAATCGCAATTGGGTGACATCTCCGTCGAGATCCTCTTCCGCACGGAACTGCGACACGAGGGCCTTCATTTGTCCGAGCCGCGCCGGCCCGGTTTGAGCGGGGATCGGCTCTTCCAACGAAATCCAGCGGCGTTGGAGCTTGTCGGGCCGCCAATTCCAGCCGGGGCGGCCATCGACGACCAACGAGCCTTCCGTCAACGAGACGAGTTCGTAATTCCACTGAAAGTTCTCGCGCGAATCGTTGAACAGACACGCCGCCGCAATCGGTCGCTCGGCTTGAGTCCACAACCACAGCGTCCCGTCGGTTGTCGTCCGAGCGGCATCGCTGTAACGGAACAGCGGCTCCTTCCCGACACGATGTCGATCAGGTTGTTCCCCAATCTTCAGTTGCAAGGCCTCGGCGCGTCGCCGCATCGCCGCCAGCCGTTCCTGCCGCGCCGCAGTCTCCGTGTCGTCCGCGAGGATCAGCGAACCACACAGGCAGAACACCGTCATCAAAATCGAGCGGAACATCACTTCTTCTCCTCAGTCGGCACCGCTTCGAGGAGGTGGTTGACCAGCACGTCGGCGTCCACGTTGTCGGCGCGCGCGTGGAAGTTGAGGACCAAGCGATGCCGTAGCACGGGGTGAGCGATCGCTTTGATGTCTTCAAAATCGACGTGGTATCTGCCCGCCAAGATCGCGCGTGCTTTGGAGCCGAGGACGAGGAACTGCGAGGCTCGCGGGCTGGCTCCGTACGAAATGTATTTGTGGATGGCGTCGAGCGACTTCGCGCCGGTGTCCTTGCCAGCCAGTGATGGGCGGGTCGCCGCGACTAGCCGCGCGGCGTAGCGCACGACACTGTCGGCGACGGGGACGCCGCGAACCAACTCTTGCAGCCGCAGGACTTCTTCAGCGGCCAGAACCGCTTCGGCGTGACCGGTCACGTTGCTGGTCGTCCCTTTGATGATCAGCACTTCTTCGTCTACCGACGGGTACTTGATCTTCAGATTGAACATGAACCGGTCGAGCTGAGCCTCCGGCAGCGGATAGGTTCCTTCCATCTCGATCGGGTTCTGTGTCGCGACGACGAAGAACGGCGGCTTGAGTTTGTACGTCTCACGACCGACCGAGATCTCCGCCTCTTGCATCGCCTGCAACAGCGCGGCTTGCGTCTTCGGCGGCGTGCGGTTGATCTCGTCCGCCAACAAAAAGTTGGTGAAGACCGGTCCCGGCAGGAACGAAACCTTGTGCTTGCCGGTCGCGTGATCCTCTTCCATCACGTCGGTCCCGGTGATGTCGGCGGGCATCAGGTCGGGAGTGAACTGAATGCGACGGAACTCCATTTGAAGAGTCCTCGCCAGCGTCCGGGCCATCAGGGTCTTGCCCAAACCCGGCACGCCGTGCAGCAGGATGTGCCCTTTGCACAGCATCCCGATCAGCAGCGAATCGATGATTTCGTCCTGTCCAATCACGATCTTGGCCAGTTCTTTTTTGATCTTGGTTCGAGCATCCCGCAGCTTCGCAACTGCGGCGGCATCGTCGTTGGTCGGGGCGTTGGACATGGTTGTCGATCCTTGGTGGTTTGCTGATTCACACTGCGACTGAAATCGTTTGTTGACGAAGGTTGTTGACGGAGGTTGTTGATTAAGGTTGCTGATGAAGGTCGCTGCAAACAACCGTTGTCCCACGCCCCCACCGACCTCGCGTCGGTGGAGCGGTGATTGACCACTAGCACCTCCGTCCCGTCTCACTTCGCCCCCACTGAGCTTGTCTCAGTGGAGCGCATGATTGGCCCGGCTAGTTGCCAATCACGCGCTCCACCGACACAAGGTCGGCGGGGGCGTTTTGCGTTGTGGCCGGTCGCCTGACCGGGCCAACCTGTCGTTTCTAGTTGCCAATCATTGGCTCCACCGAGGCAAGCTCGGTGGGGGCCTGTTTGTTTCGGGGTCGTCGTTCTTGTTGCCAATCATCGCTCCACCGACGCGAGGTCGATGGGGGTGAAGACGGCAACGTCACGGGCTACTTCTCCTCTGAACTGCGTCCTCTTGATGAACTGCGTCCTCTTGACACTGATTCCTGCGGCTCTGTCCCACTGTCTTCTGATCTCTGCGGCTCTGACTTCTGACCTCTCTCCGCCAGCGCGTTCGCCGCTTCCGCTTCCTTCGGGTCGATCAGCTCATCGCGGTCGGCGTCGAGTTGTTCAAAGGCGTCGCGCGGGCCGAGGAATTCGCGCCAGGTGATGTCGCCGTCGTTGTTGCGGTCCCAGCGCTGGAACCAGATCGGGCCGACGGGACGCGGTTTGATGACCTCGGCCACGGCGGTGGGCATGCGCGGGTTGACTTGACGGTCCGGGTTGCCGAATGGGTTGAAGACGCCGCGCACGAACTCGATGCGGTAGCGGCGAGCCGGTTCGGTTTCGGCGAGGCCCGGTTTTTCGTCGCGTTCCATTTTCGCGAGCGTCTTGTCGGCGTACCGCATCTCGCGCATCGAGATGCGGCGGTCGCCGTTCGCGTCGAGCGTCGAGAAGAACCCGGCACCGTCGTCGAAGACCGTGATCTGGCACGTCGTCGCGACCGGTTCGCCGCGCGAGCGGATGAACTCCTTCATCTCCTCGCCGAAGATTTTGCCGTCGCCGTCCGTGTCGATCTGGTCGAAGAGGCCACGACCGAATCGTTCGCGCAGCATCGTTTCGTCCTTGTCGAGATAGCCGTTCGCGTCGGTGTCGAGTTCGTTGAACGTCCGCAGTGCGATCGTCATCGAAGCTTCAAACGGATCGACTTCGCGGGACGAGAACGTGACGACGGCGGACGGCAAGCTGATCGTGGCGAGGTCCGGCGTGCGGTCGTTGTCGGTCCGATTGGCCGCCATGCCGAGCGTCTTCAGCATCGACTGGCCTTCCTTGCGAATGACATCGACCGCCAGCTCGATATCAACCGGCGAGTTCTTTAGTCCGCCAAGTTCCTTCAAATTGAGCTGTCCATCCTTGTCGGTGTCGCACGTCGCGACTCGTTCTTTCGACCAGGACAATTCCTCTGGCGAGAGTTTTCGATTGCGGTCCTTGTCGAACTTCTGCAAGAGCTGCGCGGGGAGCAGCGTTTGATTCGTGTCACGCAGTAAGTCAGCCACGGTCGCGGTGGCCGGTCGCGGTTGATTCATCGCGACGGCAATCTGGTCCGCGTTCGTGGTCGGCGGCGGAGCGAACTCGTCGAGCGTCACGCACTCGTCGTCATCGCCATCCTTCGCGAGCAACAAGTCCACCGAGTCCTGCATCTCAATCGCATCGACCACGCCGTCCTTGTTCGCATCGAGCAACTTGAAGACCGCGTTGTCGCTCTCCGACGAACTCGCGTTCTGCCGATAGACGACGGTCTCACCGCCGAGCCGTTCAAACCGCTGCTCCATGTCCTTGCGAGAGAACGCCGTCGAAACCCCGATGTCCTTCAAAAATGCTTCCGCCTTCGGACGCTGCTTCTCACGAAAGAGCGGGGACCGTTCAGCCTCTTTCTGAGACAGCTTCCCGTCACCATCGGCATCGAGCGACTTCACCAACCGATCCAAACTCGCCCGCCGAGCCTCCTGCGGCGACAACCCACCGACCGCGACATGCACTCGCAAATGCAACGGCCCGTTGTCGAGCACGAGGATCACGTCGCGGACCTCAGCGGATGGAACGGGATCAGCAGCGTGAGCGGGAAGAACCAAGAGCCAAGAACCAAGAACCAACTGAGGAAGAAAACTGAAGAACCAAGAACCAAGAACCAATGAAGTCGGGCAAGCCGAGTTCTCAGTCGCAAATCGCTTTGTGTTCAAGGTTCTGGCCATTGGAGTTTGCTTGAGATTTGGTTCTTGGTTCTTGAGATTTGGTTCTTGGTTCTTTTTCCTCAGTTGGTTCTTGGTTCTTGGTTCTTGGAATTTTTCCCTTGTGGCACCGACGCCAATTCCTCGATCACCTTTCCACCGCGATCGACCAGCGGGATCGGGCGACCTTCCGGCGAAATGTTTTCGTTTTCGGGGCTGACTCCGATGCCCGCACACATCGTGGCGTAGAGGTCGGTGATGGTGACTCGGCGGTCTTTGATTTCGGTGCCCCCTTCATTGGTGCTGCCGACGACTTGACCGCCCTTGATCCCGCCGCCACCGAGGACCGTGGACCACGCGAGCGGGAAGTGATCGCGGCCGGTCGTCGCGTTGATCTTCGGTGTGCGACCGAACTCACCCATCCAGACAATGAGTGTCGATTCGAGCATCCCTCGTTCGCGGAGGTCGTCCATTAGCGTGGACCAAGCCGGGTCGAGCGTCGCGCTGAGATTCTTGACCATGTTGAAGTTGTCGGCGTGGGTGTCCCAACCTTGCAGAGTCACTTCGACGAACGCGACGCCGCGTTCAACCAGCCGTCTCGCCAACAAACAGCCTTGGCCGAACTGGCTGCGACCGTACTTGTCTCGCAGCGCCGCCGGTTCTTCGTCGAGCTTGAACGCTCCCTTGGCGTTCGTCTCGATCATCCGCATCGCGCGGTCGAAGTTCGCCTTGTGAGCTTTCGTGGACGGCCCCTTCGCCTGCTTCGTGAAGTCGTCTTGGAGGAACTTGGAAATCTCAAACCGCTTCTCCATCGACTCCTTCGAGACACCCGGCGGAGCTTTCAGATTTTCGATGGAGAGATTGGCACGGGCTTCGGGGTCGTTGCTGTCGCCGGAGACAATCAGCGGCGCGTAGTTCGGCCCAAGGAACCCCGGCCCACCAGCATCGCCAAATCGAAACGGCGAAACGCTGACATAGTGCGGCAAGTCGTTCGACTCGTCGCCAAGCTCCTTCGCGAACAGCGAACCGAGACTCGGATAGTTCACACCCTCTTGCCCCGGCTTATGTCCAGTCAGCATCAACCGAGTGGCTCGGTCATGATCCCCTTCCGCCGTCGTCAGGCTGCGAATGATCGCGAGGTCTTTCATCTGCTTGGCCACGCCCGGCAGATGCTCACTGATTTGAATGCCGGAGACCGCCGTCTCAATCGCCTTCGACGGCCCCCCGTTCGCGTGTCCAACTTTCAAATCGAACGTGTCCGTCTGAGTCGGCCCTCCGGTCATCCAAAGCAAAATGAACGACTTGTGCTTCGCCCCGCCAACATCCTTCGCCGCCTCAGCCGCTCGCGCGATCTTTGGCAACCAACCCGAGTACGACACGCCAAACGCGCTGGCGAGTGACAGCTTCACAAAATCGCGACGAGTGAAATCGGTCGATGACATCGAAAGTCTCCCAGTGAAAAGACGACGACGAGTGACAAACAATTAGAGAACGTGACCGTAGGATGGCCGCCCTCGGCCGTCCGGCTTTGTGTGAAATGATCTGGGACGGCCGAGGGCGGCCATCCTACGGCTACTTCTCCAACACAAACTCCGGACTATTCAGCAGCCCCCAAAAGATCTCGGCATACGCTTGTTGTTGTTTGTCGCCATCGACTTGTTTGCGAATGTGGTCCAACAAAAACGTCTTCTCTTCGGCACGCGGCGGCCGGCTGAACGTCGCCAGATACAACGTCGTCAGCTTGGCCTCAGTATCGAGGAACGGCGCGTCGAGCACTCCTCGCAGCGTGCGGCTTTGTTCGAGGTCTGTCGCTTCGGTCGTCAGCCGACCGTTCATCAACAGCAACGCTTGAGGAATCCCCGCACGAAACTCTTCGGGGTTGTTCGACGCGGCTTCGTTCATGCGTGCGATCAACTGAGCGCGCAATCCATTGAACCGAGGACTTCCGTCGGCCCGCGCGACCGGCAGCGACAGAGCTTTCTCCAATGAGTCGAACACCTGCTCGGGCGACAGCGTTTTGATGGGTCTCAAGCCGGGAGGCGGTTCCGTGGTGATGTCATCGAGTGTGATGCACTCGCGCTGATAGAGTTGGCTCTTGCAGATCCCCGCGATCAGCCAACGGAAATCGAACTTTTGCTCGACGAACAGCTTGGCGAGGTCATCCAAGATGCGGCGTTCGGCAGGCGACGCGGTGTCGAGATCATCGACCGCATCGGTCAGTCCGTGCCCGATCAGATGTTGCCAGACGCGGTTCACGACGGTCGCGGCGAACTGTGCGTTCTCACCGGAGACGACCCAATCGGCGAGTGCCTCGCGCGGTGTCTTGTCTTTTGAAATCTTGGCCTCACCGCCGCCCAAGAACGTGGCCGTGTAATCGACCGCACCGTTTTCGGGCCGAATCGTGGTGGTTGAGGAATCGGCGACGACACCTCCTTTGATGCCATTAAAGAACGCGGCCATGCCCCAGAAGTCCCGCTGCTTCCATGACGCAAACGGATGGTTGTGACACTCAGCACACCCAATGCGAACGCCGAGAAACACGCGGGACACAGAACTCGCCGCCGTCTCGGGCTTGCCGCCAATCGCTTGAAAGAACAACGCCGGCCCACCACTACGCATGCCCAATCGCGGATCAACGACCGCCATCATCGGCTGACCATCGCTTCTGGCCGTGATCAGTTTGCGAGCCAGTTCGTCATACGGCACGTTGGTCGCGAACTGCTCTTTCAGCCACGGTTCGAGACCAATCGCCGACAGCGCTTCGGGACTATTCCCCGGCACCATCATCCGCCGCCACACGGTCGCCCAATGCGCGGCCGTTCGTTCCGAATACTTCTCCGGCCGTCGCCCATCATTGAGCAACCGATCCACGAGCATCCCGCGACGATGCAGACTCGTCTGTTCCAGATAGTCACGCGCTTCCGACACGCTGGGGATCGCCCCCGTCAAATCGAGATGCGTCCGCTTGAGGAATGCCGCGTCATCAACGATCTCAGTCGGGACAATCTTCGACTCTTGCCACGCCTCGCCAAATCGCGCGTCGATCCAATTCGCGAGACCCTCCGTCGTCATGCGCGACGCGACATGATTCGCCGTGTCTGGTTGTGCTCCAGCGACAACCGCAGCACCCAAACAGACGAAGGCAATCATCGAACAGTTGGCACTGAGGGACATCGGCTTGTGCCTCCGCACATGAGGGGATCAATCGACTCAACCCACGCCAAGCGACTTTAAAGACGCCATCGGCGAGGCACACTGTAGACGCCGTGTCTGGCGTGTCAAGCGGTGGAGGTTCGAGATTCTTTTCGAGACAAACGGGGCCACGGTTCTTGCCCCTTCATTCCGCAGCAGCGGGAAAAGTGGGATCGCTGTCGCGCGACGGCGCAAAGACCCCTGATTGACGCGCCCCCCGAAACGACTGTAGTCCCGTCGCTCCGCCGACGGGACGTGTACGGAGCGAGCGTTTCCCGAATCAATAACGCTCCGCACAGCACGTCCTGCCGGCGGAGCGACGGGACTACGGTCGTTTTGTCGGGCGCGTCATGATTCAGCGCAAGTCGAAAGCCGACTCAAACGGCGGGTCTGACTTGGCGGCGAGACGCATCGCACAGCCTGCTCGCAGAGCCGACTCACGCGGGGCAAGGCGAAGTGACCATCGAAGCGACTCGTCCCAATTCGGCTTCGGTGAGCAACCCCTTCAGCCGCGCGAGCATCTGCGGTGACGTGTGCCAGCGACCGAGAACCTCAAACATCGAGCCGAGCTTTTTCGGATCGACGCCCATCTCCAATTTCTGCTGTACCGATTCATCGGGCGGCAGGTCGAGGAACTGGCTGATGAGCAGGAAGTCTCCGTCATTGGGCATCTCGAGGTAGAGCAGCCGCAGTTCGCGAGACAGGTAGGCATCGACGGGGACGGCCAGTTCGAGTGGTCCGCCACGCATGTGCTTCGCAAACACTTCGGGGTCATGCTCAACGAGCCGCGCGGCCGCTTCGCACACCGCATAAACCACGCTCTCATCGACGAGATCAGCGGGATGAGCCTCCCGGCTGAGATGCTTTTGCCAAGTGGAGGCCAGCAGGTCCAACTGGACTTGGGCGGGAACCTCGCGCAGGAACGGGACTTCCCCCAAGTAACCGTAAGCGTCCGGAAGGGCACTCGCGTGGACTCGGTGGAAACAAAGCCGCTCGAAGGTTTCGCAGAAGGCCACGCGAAACGCGACATAGCTGAGCAGCGACTGGGGCAGCGGTGTTTGGCAAATCTTGAGCATGAATTCACTGTGGCCACGCCTCCCCACCAAACACAAGTCACGAATTCGGAAAATGTGGGCAAACGCCAGCGCTGCGATGATTGCGACCGGCGCGAATCGCCCGGACTGCCAAGTTGGTGCAATCGTCAGACAAGCCGCGTCCAGAATCTTCACGGCTCAACTCGCCCGTAACGCGCGATGGCAATCGTGGTGCGATGGGAATCGAAGCGGTCACGCCGCCATGTTGCCGTTTGGAAACAGTGGCGTACCAAGGGGCGAGGTCGCGAGGGAGCAGTCACTTCCCGATCAGCCGCAGGGCGCTAGCCCCGGTTTGTATCATCGGAACCGGGGCTAGCGCCCTGCGGCTGATAGCAGCCTGCTTCACTTCACTTCGGGGAGTGATTGCGATCCCGTTTCCAATCCTGCCACCGATCACGAGTACCAGCGATCAAGAACACCGCGCCACTCGCCCAAGGCGTGAGACTTCGCAAACGCATTGCGGACCTCGGCGTGCTGTGGATGAAGCCGCGCGAACTTGATTCCGAACATTCGCATTGTCGAGTGAGCTGCACTCGCGTCAGTGTTCTGCGTGCAGAGATCACATTGCATCTCCATCACGCGCCGTTGCTCCGCAAGGTCCGGTTCGGGAAACGGCTGGCCTAAAGCCAACGCTTGGGCTTGCTGAAAAATCCAAGGGTTTCCGATCGCGCCGCGCGCCGCCGAGACACCATCGACACCCGTGTAGGCGAGCATGTCGAGACACGCCTGTGCTGTGAACAGGTCGCCACTGCCAATGATCGTGCGAGATCCCGCGTGCTGCTTGACCTCACGCAGAAAGTCCCAGTTGCTCGGCCCGACGTACTTTTGCTCGACCGTGCGGCCATGCACCGTGATCGCGGCTGCCCCCCGCTCAAACGCGCCGTCCAAGATGCGATAGAAGTGATCACGGCTCTCGGCCGAGTCATCAATCCCGCGCCGCATCTTCAACGTCACCGGGATCTCTGCTGGAACGGCCTCTCTCACACGAGCCACAATCTCCAACGCGATGTCGGGTTGACTGAGGTGATAGCCGCCGCGACAGCCTCCCACCGCCGTCTTCACCGGGCAGCCGAAGTTGATGTCGATCACATCGAACCCCGCTGCGACCAGCTTCTGTGCGGCAGGCCCGAAGTCGGTCGGGTTCGATCCCATGAGTTGGCCACCGACAGGATGCTCTTCATCCGTCACCAGCAAATGATGTCGCGTCCGGGGGCGGTCTTTCAGATCGAGAATAAACTTGTCGATCATGACCTCGGCCAACGTGTACGGTGCTCCGAGCCTTCGCGCGACAATCCGCATCGGCCCGTCGCTGTAGCCGCTTAGCGCCGCCTGCACGACGGGAAAGCCGATCTGAACCGAGCCAATGCTGAGCGACGGCAACTCGCGCGGCAGGCTCCGCACAGCGGCCTGAGTCCGAATCGGTGGTGGGAGTGTTTCGAGAATGGAAGTGGCGTTTGTCATGCGGGCGATTGTGCCGACCGGACGCATCCTTGGGAACGCTGCATCTCGAAGTCCGGCTTTTCTTAAAGCCGGACTTCGTTCTTGAAGTGGCTTCATTTCAGGAACCCCTCATTCGCAATCAAAGTCAGCCCCAAAGGAAGTCCGGCTAACAAAGCTAAGCCGGACTTCAGGCCTGAATGACGCTCTTTTAGAAACGCCGTCCCGTACCCGACTGAATGTCGCGTGGCGGCTTGCGTTCATGCGGACCTTGGTTGAGAATGCCGCCGCCTTCCAAACCCTGCCTGATCCACTTCGCATGGCCCCCGAAATCTTCATGTACGACGAACTTTGCATCCTCAGCGGCCGAGCGAATCCTCCACTCGCGGCTGAGATCGCCGCCTACCTGCGTGTCGATTTGGGTGCGGTCGAACTGGGCAACTTCCCCGATGGAGAAATCTCCGTCCGGCTCGATCAAAACGTGCGTGGGCGAGACGTGTTTCTCGTCCAGCCGACCGGCCCGTCCGTCAACGAAAACTTGATGGAACTGCTGATCCTGATCGACACTTGTAAGCGTGCGAGTGCCGCTCGCATTACCGCCGTCATGCCGTACTTCGGCTACGCACGGCAGGATCGCAAGGACATGGGTCGAGTCCCGATTACGGCGAAGCTGGTCGCGAATCTCATCACCAAGGCCGGAGCCGACCGCGTGCTGGCAATGGACCTGCATGCCGCTCAGATACAGGGTTTTTTCGACTGCCCCGTCGATCACCTCTACGCGGCCCCGATTCTCGACGAGTACTTTCGGTCGCTGAATCT
>JAYTGQ010000765.1:0-1270 GCA_043733345.1 Schlesneria sp. | reverse complement strand
CGCTAGCCCCGGTTACACGGCATGAACCGGGGCTAGCGCCGCGCGGCTAATTTTCGGAATGCGTATGAGTCACGAACTGCGGGCAGTTTCGATGATCGCAGCCCGATCGACAACTCGCTTGGCTACCGTTCGCGGTCGTCAGGCCGCTTGCCGTCAGAATTCGTCGATTGACGCAATTTGACTGACGCACGAGACTCGAACTCGCGACAGGAATTGTCGCGCGACTCTATTTCAGCAGTTCGTGAGGGACCATCATGCTGCTTGCCTGGCGACATCGGTTGGAGTTTCTGGCGTTTCAAATCGTGGTCTGTTTGATCGACTGCTTATCGCCACGCATGGCCGCGCGGATGGCGACGAATCTCGCGTGGCTCGTGCATTACGGATTGCCTCGGAAACTAACGCGTTTCAAAGTGGCGCGCGACAACATCAAAACGGCCTTCGGTGAGCAGTACACCGATGTCGAGATTGACCGGCTCGTCTATCGCATGTGGGTCCATCTGTTCCGCACCGTGGTTGAGACCGTTCAAGCTCCACGCAAGCTGCACCTGCACAGCTACCGCCATTCGATGCGGTTTGCCGATTACACATGGAGCAACGAAGCGGTCTGCTCCGGTCGGCGCGTGTTGCTGTTGGGCGGCCACTTCGGCAATTGGGAGATCGGCATCACACTCTATGGAATGTGGGGTTTCCCGATGGGAGTCGTCGCACGGGAGATGGACAACCCTTACCTGCACGAGTGGTTTCGCAACGCGCGCGAACAGACCGGTCACCGACTGATGCTCAAGCAGGGTGGCTTCGACGACATGACGGCGCTGCTGGCCAAGGGAGGCAATCTCGGGCTGCTCTGCGATCAGGATGCCGGGGCACGCGGACTGTTCGTCGATTTCTTCGGGAAGCCCGCTTCCACGTTCAAGTCGATCGCACTGCTGGC
This sequence comes from Schlesneria sp., assembly GCA_043733345.1. Classification (GTDB taxonomy): domain Bacteria; phylum Planctomycetota; class Planctomycetia; order Planctomycetales; family Planctomycetaceae; genus Schlesneria. The sequence goes on along the minus strand of JAYTGQ010000765.1, from coordinate 339 downwards.
ACTGGAGTACGACGCGCTGATGATCGTCGGCTACGCGATTCGCGAGTCCGACAACTTTGACGAAGCGGGTTGGTCGAGGTTCGAAGTCGGCTGCGAAACCTTGATCGATCCGCGCCTTACGACGACCAACGATCCGGTCGGCGAGATCACTCAGCAATACACGTCCGCGCTCGAGCGGGCGATTCGCCGTGCTCCCGAGCAATACTTCTGGGTCCATCGCCGCTGGAAGAGCGAACCGCGCGTCCGCCTAAAAACACAACCGCAGCGATTGGCGGGCTGAGTCGATCGTGTGATTTCTGTGGTGCATTCGCTCCGCGAATGCCCGGGCATTCGCGGAGC
>JAYTGQ010000764.1:0-10552 GCA_043733345.1 Schlesneria sp. | reverse complement strand
GGCCAAGCCGCCGCTGACGGTCGATTATCAGGGGACTGCGCTGGCCGTGGCCGATCTGTCGGGGGCCGTCGATGCGGCGCTGCTGTCTCAAAAGACCGCCGCCGAGAAACAGCGCGACGTGACGAATGCGAAGAGTGCCCTGCGCACCGCCGACCGCAAACTCGATCGCGCGAACAAACGCTGGTACAAGGCGTGGCTGCTGGCCTTCCTCGAGGGGACGACCGAAGGGAATGCGGCGCTGTCTCAAATCCCGACCGAGGGAGGGACGGCGCAGGCGGCGGTCCTGCCAATCCTGTCCGCCACGCCTCTGCCGGATCAACGAGTGACCGTCACGCTCGACCCGAACGGCGGAGCGCACGCGACGACGAAGGAGTTGCAACACCAACTCCCCGGCGAGGAGGAGTTCGGCCACTCGACCCCCATCACGGGGAACCAAATGACCGTCGGCCCGTTCGATCCCGGCATCACGGTCTCGTTCCGCACCCGCGTCGCCAACTCGAACCCCGGCTTCGTCACCAGCCCCGTTGTGACGGTGGTTGTCAGGGGTGATACCTAACAGCCTGTTGAAAATAGAAGCCTGAAGCGCGAGCGAAGGATTTCTGAGCCGAATTCGACCGCATTTGCGACATCCTTCGCTTGCGCTTCAGGCTTCTATTCCTTTTTTCAACAGGCTGCTAAGGGGCTGTGTAGGATTGAATTCCGAGATTTCTACGTTGGACCACACAATCACTCTCACAGACTCTCGGGAGTAAAAAATGTACCAGACTTCAGAAACGCAGAGATCGCAGAGAAAGCGAGGAACACCGTCCCGATGAACTTCAAATCTCCGCGTCCTCTGCGCTCTCTGCGTTTCTAACCTCTGTGATGGTTCCCAAAAACTCTCGGAACTTAAAACTGCACAGCCCCTCAGGCGATGTCGTTCTGTTGCTCCTCGGTGATCGAAGGGATTCGTGCGTCTCGATGGCTCGGGGAGGAATCAAAGGGGTCCAAGGTCAGCAGTCGTTGTTTGCGTGAACCGGCAAATCAACGACTCCTGACCCAACACTGTTCGACACTCGGGTTGCTGGCGCGGTGGGTTTTCCCGCCGATGCGGCACGCTGTTGCGCAGGGCGAATGATGAGTGATGCCTCTCGCGGCCGAGGCTGACACCAACCCGAAGTGTCAACGAGGAGGCGTGTGGCGTTCCTCGCTTACGCTTCGGGTTAGTGTGCAGCGTGCGCAAATGTGTCAGCCTCGACCACGCGAGGGATCGCTACTCGCCCAAGTACGCGTCCTTCACCCGCTGGTCGTTTAGCAGCGAACTGGCCGAGTCGCTCATCGTGATCGTGCCCGTTTCCATGACGTAGCCGCGATGGGCCAGCTTCAGGGCGAGGCGGGCGTTTTGCTCGACGATCAGGACGGACATCCCCTCCTCGGCGTTGAGCCTGCGGATCACGTCGAAGATCTTCAGCACGATCAGCGGGGCTAGGCCGAGCGACGGTTCGTCGAGCAGCAGCAGCTTGGGACGGCCGAGCAAGGCGCGGGCGACCGCCAGCATCTGTTGCTCGCCACCGGAGAGCGTTCCGCCGAGTTGGTCTTTCCGTTCACGCAGGATCGGAAAGAGTTCGTAGGCGTGGTCGATGTCCTTCTTGATCCCCGCCGTGTCGTTGCGCGTGTAGGCTCCGAGTTCGAGGTTCTCCAGCACGGTGAGCCTCGGGAAAATCTTGCGGCCTTCGGGTGACTGGCACAGGCCGAGCCGGACGATCTCGTGCGGCGGCAGGTTCTGAATCTCACGCCCTTGAAACACGATGCGGCCCGCGCGAGCGCGGACGGCTCCCGAGATCGTCATCAGCGTCGTGGTCTTCCCCGCGCCGTTGGCTCCGATCATCGTGACGATCTCCCCCTCGTTGACTTCGAGCGAGATGTCCTTCAGCACCTCAATCGGCCCGTAGCCCGCGTGCAGGTGTTCGACGGTCAGGAGCTTGGCCACTGGTGAGGCTTTCGATGAGGGTTCGCGGGGCCGGGACGGAGGCGATTGCAAATTGACAATTGGTAATTGCAAATTGATAAATGAAGAGGAAAACAATGACCAGGAAACTTCGCTTCGGTTCTCCGTCTTCAATTTTGCAATTAGCATTTACCAATTGTCATTTATCAATTCCCCTCTTCTTCAACTCACGTCTTCCTTGCCGAGATACGCCTCAATGACGCGCGGGTTGGCGCGGACTTCGGTGGGCGTCCCTTCGGCGATTTTCTGGCCGTAGTCGAGCACGGCGATTCGGTCGGAGATGTCCATGACGAGTTTCATGTGATGCTCGATCAGCAGCACCGTCACTCCCGTGTCGCGGATGCGGCGGATCAGGTGCATCAGTTCTTCGGACTCGGTCGGGTTCATGCCCGCCGCGGGTTCGTCGAGCAGCAGTAGCTTCGGCTCGGAGGCGAGGGCACGCGCGATTTCAAGTCGCCTCTGTTCGCCATACGGCAGATTTTTGGCGAGGTCGTTTTGTTTCGGCTTCAGGCTGACGAAGTCGAGCAGTTCGAGGGCACGCCCGCGCCGCTCGATTTCCTTGCGGCGCTGAGCCGGGGTGTGCAACAGCATCCCAAACACGTTGGGCGAGAAACTGCGGTCCATTCCGACAAGGACGTTCTCCAACACGGTCATGTCTTGAAACAGGCGGATATTCTGAAACGTGCGCGCGATCCCGGCGAGGGCGATCACATCGGGAGTCCGTCGCGACCGCTGCCAGATCGAATACGTTCCGAGTCCGCCGACCACCATCCCGCCCAGCAGCGCCAGCCACTGATTGCGGCGGTGAGTCGCCTGTTCGGCCGCGACCTCTTTCAACTGAGTCAGTTTTGTTTTGGCGGAGTCTGCATCGGGAGCCGACAACAGTTCGCGCTGTCCATCGCTCGAGAGGAAGACCTGCTTGCCATCCCGCTCGACCGGCTGCCAGTCTCCGTGCGCGAGCGTGACCGCCTCGGCATAGTTGTCGCGCGTCGTCAGCGCTTGCTTGAGATTGGGGGCGGTCGCCAACAATCGCGTCCCGGTCGCGGGGACGATCTGCCAGCGGCTTCCTCGTCTGACGAGCCCCGGCTCGCCGCGAAGCTGCCGCAGCGCATCGCGGCGAGCGTTGGGCCAGTCGAACCGCCAGCGTTCAGCCCGCAGGAATTCGGTTCGGCTGAGTTGTCCATCGCCGTTGTCGTCGCCTCGCGCGAGCAGCCCCTCTGGTTTCAGGGCCGCTCCGTCGGTCAGTTCACTCAGCGACACCTGGCCATCCGCGTTCGCGTCGTACTTCACGAAGTCGGCCGACGACGTGGGTTGCTGCCGTACTTCGTCGTCGTTGTTGTTCTTGATCGCCACTCGCCACAGAGTGTCGAGGTTGGCCATCACCAACATCAAGGCGACTCCCGTGACGAGAGCCACCGCCGCACACGCCGCGTACACACGCCAAGTCACGGGGCGGCGCAGTTCGCGGTCGTTGAAGACGATCTCACCGCTCGTCGGAGAGTAGATGCCGGTGACAGCATTGAAGACAGTCGTCTTCCCCGCGCCGTTGGGGCCAATGATCGAGTAAATCTTGTTCGGCTCGACCTCCAGATCGAAGCCGTTCACGGCGGTGAGTCCGCCGAAACGCATCGTTAACTTGCGGAGTGAGAGCAGGGCCATCGAGTCGAACCCAATTCAAAGTGAGGGCAGGTTTCTTATCTGCCCGTGTCGTGTTTCTTCTTCTCTTCCGTCAGCAGGCCGCTCATCGAAAGGCTCAGGCCGTTGATGAAGCAGGAGATTGACCACCGATTTCCCCACGCGGGGATCCCGCGCTGGACCCTCTGTACTACTCACGTTTCGTTTCTTCGCGAGGCGCGAAGAATTTGTAGCGACTCCGCCGCGCTGGGAACTCTGGGACATCCGTGGTTCTGTGGCAGATGGAGTTTGTCACGGGCAGGTTACAAACCTACTTGAGGCGGATTGGTGAGGGACTGGCGGAGTGTTTGATTTGCGTGGCAACTAGTCATGCGGCGGCACGTTACAGCCGTTTTGCCGTGCGAGTGCCATGTGTATCAAACGTGTGTTGTATTGCCAATTCTCCCCCCCACTGGACTCCTCCCAAAACGTCGGATGAACCCATCTTGGTTCACTTTCGCAGGTTGGACCTGCATCTGGCGAAACGACACTGCCCCTGACAGCCTCCTGCTTATACTTCACACGGCCGAAACTGACACCAACCCGAAGTGTGAACGAGGACGCAACTCACATCCTCGCTTACGCTTCGGGTTAGTGTGGAGCGGTCGCAAATGTGTCAGTTTCGGCCGCGTGAAGTATATCCGCCGCCGCCTTTCATTCGTGAGGATTTGTGTCATCTGAATCAGCATCGTCGGCTTGTTTCTGAGTGGCGTCGCCAACATCGTTGGGAAGAATGATCCCGAGCGTCAAAGCCGCATCGACCTGTTGGCCGCTCTCGGTAATCACCACGCTGGTCACAATGATCGGAATGACATCCAGGGGCAGTTCTTCTGAAATCGGCTGCGTTTGATTTTCGATCTCGCGCAGCGCGTCGATCAAGCCCGGCTTGACTGTGGCTTCGTCCATTGATGCCAGAGTCTCCGAAGGCCGAATCAACACGATGGCCTGTCTGGCCCGCTCGCGCACGCTGGCTTCTCCTGTCTGCGCGGCGTGCAGCAATGTCTCACCGGCAGTGGCGGCAGCGGAACCCAGTTCACCCAAGGCTTGTGCGGCTTGGGCCTGCACGAGATCGGAATCGTCACGCAATCGACGGCATAATCCCTCGATGACGGCTGACGGCGCTCCCGCCACCCAGGGCAGGATCGTCGCCACGTGCGCGCGGACGAGTTCGTTCGGATCTTCCAGCAATGACAATAGGAGATTCACCGACCCTTCATCGAGATTGCCCCATCGGCCCAGCGCGTCCACGGCGGCGGTTCGGACCTGCGAGTCTGTGTCGTTCAGACCCGAGAGAACGATCTGCTTTGTGACGGAGGTGGGCTGGTCAATCACGCTGAGTGCGCGAATGGCCTGGCATCGCACGTTGGCGTCCTCATCCCGACAGGCCACTTCCAATGCGTTTGCTGCTCCCTCACCCTCCACACCCAGTTTTCCGAGCGACTTCGCCGCGCTGGCCCGCACTTCCGCGTTGATATGTTGCAATGCATGGATTAGCGAGGGAATTGCCACGTCTGCCAACTCACCCATTTGCCCTAAGGCTTCCGCTGCGAGAGAACTGACCACGTTGTCTTGGTCTCGCAGCGCGCGAACCAAACCGATGACTGAAACGTGACCGACGGCCTCGCCGATCTTTCCGAGTGCTTCCACAGCCTTCGCTCGAACCATGTCGTTCTGATCGGTGAGCGCATTGACGAGGGCGGGAGCGGTCTCTTGCGCCGATTCGCCGATCGTTCCCAGTGCTTCCGCCGCCTGGGCGCGGACGACACTATCCGGGCTAACAAGCCCGATAACCAACCCCTCCGTGGCTTCGTGATTCAAGTGCCCAATCTGACCGATTGCCTCGGCGGCGGCATCTCGGACAGATTCGTCTCGGTCCTGCAGCAGGGGAGCAAGAGCGGAAAACGCCTCGGACGCGGCTGCACCCATCGCTCCGAGTTCCCGCGCCGCCAAGACTCGCAATGACGGGCTGGCATCCTGCAACACTTCCACGAGGGCATCGACAATTGCGGCAGTCGAACCTCCCACTTTTCCCACGGCTTCGATCGCTGCTTGACGCACGGTTTCGTCTTCGTCCTTGAGCAGCCCGATCAAACTGGAAGCCGCAACCACCGCAGGCGGTCCAATTCGTCCGAGCGCTCGAGCGGCCTGAGCGCGGACCGACAATGAACTGTCTGCCAACGCGGCCTGAAGTGTCTGTACGGCGAGTTCCACGGGTTCAATGGAGGACACGGCCACAAACGGCGACCGCCATTTCAGCGACCGCCACAACCGATGCGGGATCGCCACACGAGCCGGCTTTGTGTCGGAGGGGACGAAACCGGAACTGGCGATGATTCCCAAGGCCTCGATCAAGCTTTGGCGCACGATGTCGCTGGAGTCTCGACTGAGGGGGACGAGCAATACAATCGTTCCGCGAACGCGCAGATGGCCCAGCGCTCCCGCTGCAATGGCACGCACATGTTCGTGCTCGTCATGCAGGTGACGAACCAAGGCCGGAATCGCGGCGGGTCCGATGTCGGCGAAGATCACTGGCAGGCGTTCTCGTTGTTCTTTCGTCAGCGAAGTGACGCTACCGAGTGAAACCAGCAGCGGGCCGATGGCTCCCGCACCGTGCTGTGGCAAAGCGTGGCACGCCCGCTCATGAATCGGCTCGTTGGGATTCCACAAGTCGGTGATTGTCTCCGAAAGGACCTGCCCCTGACGAAACGATGCGAAGATCTGCTGCAACAACACCAGAGTGAAGAACATTCGGAACACTGCCAGCAAGGTTGATGCTGGCCACTTGGCTTGGCGGACGTAAGAGACCTCCAGAAGGTGACTCGCTTTGGCGAAATCTAAGACATCGACGATCCTCAACAACACGATCAGCGCGTTCGCCACAAAATCAACGTAGGTCGGATCGCCTTGGCCCTCCTTCACGATGTACCAGTCTCTCCCGATGGTCTCGTACAAACCGAGGTTCAGCAGCGCGAAGCCACCGATCATTCCTACCGTGGCAGTCACCAGTAAAGGAACCCCCACCGCTTGACCGTAACGAACCAGATTCACCGCGAGTTCTTGGCCCTTGAGCGGATTGTGGACCGACTTGTAGCCGCGCGAAACGGCATACCGTTCTAAGTCAATGAGCATGTACGCGAGGCACGCTGTGACTCCCATGAATAGCGGGATCAGGGCACATACGACGGTCAGGGCCGGAAAACGTTGGGACATCCACCAGCCGACGAATAGCGACATTAATACGAGGCTCAAGAATGTTGGCCACGAAGCCCACGAGAAGAGTCGCTGCCAGAGTTGGAACCCGTGCCGAATGCTATGCCGTACAACGCTCGCGAAAACGACCATCGCCCATTGGATCAGACCAATGTGAAACAGGAATCCGGCAGCGATCACAACCAGCAGCAACCCCAAGATGACCAAGTACGACGAGCTCAGCTGATCCAAACGCACCAAAAAACCGGCTTGATCCATGCGAGAACTTCCCTGAGAAAAACCTGCGAGATTGATGTCACGCCCCAGCCCTGCCCGGTTGTTTTCGGTCAACCGGGCAGGAACCGCTCTTCCCGATCAGCCGCAGGGCGCTAGCCCCGGTTTGGATGACACAAAAACCGGGGCTAGCGCCCTGCGGCTGATAGCAGCCGGCTTCACTTCGGGAAGTTGTTTCGAGCCAGTTTCTAAATGAGAAATGACAAGTGCAAACTGAAAGAGGCCGCGCTGTCACTTTGCAGTTCCAGTAGTTCCAAATTTGGCGAGTTATACCTCACGCGGCACAAAGTGAGAGGTTTCCGAGCGGGGCGGCACCAGCCCCCCAGCCGGTCCTTACTCGGGCCGTCGCGTTGACTTTGCTCGCCACCGGGATGGTCATCGCGCGGGCGACGGGACCGTACGCGGGCCAGGAGACCGTCGAGACCGCGCTGTTCGAGCAACTCCGTCGCGGCGACGCACTCCCACGCGGCGATCTGGTCCTGGCCGACCGCGACTACGGCGGCTGGTTCCTGCTCGCACTGCTGCCAGCACGGGGGGGCGAGTTCGTGACGCGGCGGCACCAGCACCGCACGGCCGACTTCACCCGGGGGAAGAGACTCGGCAAAGGCGACCACATCGCCACGTGGGCCAAGCCGTAGAAGCCCACATGGCTCGGTCAGAAAACCGACGACAGCCTCCCCGATCAACTCGAGGTGCGCGAGATCGACGCGCGGGTCAACGTCCCCGGCTTCCGCACCGAGTCGCTGGTCGTCGTCACGTCGCTGTTTGATCACAAAGTCGATACACACTCCGATATCTCCGCGTTATATCTTATAGTTATATCTTCGAGTTATATCGCTGCCGCTGGGTGATCGAACTCGAACTGCGCGATATCAAGGCCACGATGCAGCTCGATGTCCTCCGCCGCACGCGGCCCGAGTCCGTGCGGCAGGAACTCTGGACGGGCCTGCTGGCCCGATCACCTCGTCCGCCAGTCGCTGCTGCAATCGGCGCTGGCGTCCGGCCACCGACCACACCCACTGAGCGTCGCCTCCGCCCGCTCGGATGGCGGTGTCAATCGCACCACAGCCGGTGCCACCGCGTTCGCCAATCTTAAAAGCATCGTCCGCACCTGCCAAAAACAAGGCCGCAACTTCCTCAGCTACGGCCTGTCCCTCGTCGGATTCGACCCACAAAACCAACCCCTCCCGTACCTCTTCGTCCCCTCTCTCCCCACATCTGCCGAACCCCTCCCCGTCAACACCTCGTAAGCCCGTCCACTCACCAACCCCCACACCAACAATCATCCCCTCCTCAACCGGCCAACACGCTCGGAACCCTCAACGCACACCCTGCGGGGCTTAACAGCCTGTTGAAAAAGGGAATAGAAGCTTGAAGGGATGTCATAAATGCGGCCGAATTAGGCTCAGAAATCCTTCGCTTGCGCTTCAGGCTTCTATTTTCAACAGGCTGTTAGCAGTGACGTTCACCCTGCTTCAAACGCCTCACACCATGCAGTGCAGGGGATCGGCCAGGTAGTACATGGCTTCCAGCACGCTCGGTGATTCGGGACTGACGAGCGGGCCGGGGGTGACGATCTCCAGCGGTGCTCGTTCGATCGTTTCCTTGTTGCGGGCGAAGAACTGGCCGAGGAACAGCGCTGTTTGGTGGATGCGGCAGACGGGATTCACCGAAGTCGCCGCGAGAACACCGCTCTTCACCGCATCGAGACCCGCTTTCTGGCCATCCACAGCGACGACGAGCATCTTCTCGTGGATCGTTCCCTTGAGTGCCGGGACCGAAGCGAGCGCCATGTCGTCGCTGTGAAAGAAGGCTCCGGCGATGGGCGTTGTTTCTTGCTGAAGCAGTGACTCGAACGTGTTGCGAGCCTTCTCGGGTTTCCAGTCGCACCAACGGACGCCGCCGCCAACCACTTCCACATCGGGGAAGTTCTGGAGGACGTTCTCGAAGCCGCGCCGTCTCCCCTGAGCACCGCTGTGACCGTCCAAGCCGCCAATGTGAATCAGCTTCCCCTTGCCACCGAGTTTTTGAAGCATGTAGCCGACGCACATCTCGGCCATGACTTCATTATCGGGTGCGACCAGCGTCCAGACGCCGGCGGCCTTCATCGTCTCCTTGGCGACGAGTTCCGTGTCCATCGAGATGACCGGGATACCGCGTTCCTTCAAGCGGCGAGTTGGCTCGGCCAGCGAGTCGATCTGCACGGCTTGAAAGCAGCAGAAGTCCCAGTCGCGATCGACGATGGCGTCGATCTTGTTGCGTTGCTTCTCGGGATCGAACTCACCGTCGAACCACGTGATGTCCACGTTGAGCAGCCGTCCCCACAGCTCGGCCGTCTGCTTGCCGAGTTCGCACCAAGTGCTTTGCAACCCGGCATTGGAGAACGCGGCCTTGAGCGGCCGCAGCGCGGGATCGACGCTCGCACTGGCAGAGCCTCCACCGCCCATTGGTCCGCCGGCGGGCTGGCCACAGCCGATCAAACCGGCCGTCATCGCGGCCGCCGAACCCAGTGAAAAAGCTTCCAAAAACTCGCGCCGTGATGCCGACATGGGGAACCTCGCAGAAGTCGCGTGAGAAGTATGAGACCGAGCAGAGAGAACGCCCGACATCGTGATGAGGCAACTCCACGGAAGCAAGCGAAGCCCAACTGTTCCATCAAGCCGAGTGGAAACGTTCGCTGCTCCAATGACATCAACCCGCAGCGTGAGCGAGACTGTTCTCGGACAGTCTTTCGCTCGCGCTGCGGGTTGAATTGAAATTCAAGAACTTTCGCCAGTGGAGTGCTGTCGCACTGGAGCGTAGGCCAACACGGCCTCAATCCGCCGTATTCTCTTCACGGTAGTCGAACTCAACTCCTAAGAACCGGAGAACCGGTCCAAAAAAAGTCGTCTTTCGCTCCGCGAAAGAATGCCCTCTTTATTGACAGCGTGGTGTTGTTGATGCGGCTCGATCAGCGGATGTGCCCGGATCAGTCGCTCGAAGCGGCCGTCCAGGTGCTGCTGGAAACGATGCCCAGCATTCTCCCCGACATCAAACGTGTCACCGACAAGACACTCTCCAGTGACTCCGGCGGCGATGCCCCAGCGCGCCAGCGACTGCCACTTCCAGCGGCCCAATGGCTCACGCAAAAAGTCGGTCCAGCGCTTATCGACGCGACCGCTCCCTCGTTGCTGGACCGGCGAGTCTACTTCTTCGACGGCACGACCATGACGCTCGCGCCCGCTCTGCGAAAAGCGTATCCGCCAGTTGTGCTGGATGCTTGAGTGAGCGGCACGGCGCTAGCCGCCGGTGTAGGCGAAAACGATCGGCGGCTAGCGCCCAATGGCACTGACTTTAGACCATCAGCCGGAACGCGCTAGCGTCCGGTTTTCAAATTCATCGAGAACCGGACGCTAGCGCGTTCCGGCT
>JAYTGQ010000763.1:0-1272 GCA_043733345.1 Schlesneria sp. | reverse complement strand
CCGGTTTGTGTCGTACAAACCGGGGCTAGCGCCCTGCGGCTGATGGCAGCCTGCATCACTTCGGGAAGTTATTGCGGCCCCGTTCCTAAAGCTGTTCTTGCCGCTCGCCTGAGCGACTTCAGCAATCGAAGCTCCCTCCTCCATAATTGCCTTGCATGAGCCCGGTAAAATTTCCCATCTCTGTGGTCGTGATTGCCAAGAACGAAGCAGCCAACATTCGTCGCTGTATCGAAGCGTTGGCATGGTGCGAGGATGTCGTCGTCATCGACGATCATTCGGTGGATGACACGGCGCGGCTGGCCGCCGAGTACGGTGCTCGGGTTGTGACGCACGGCTTTGAGTCCTTCGCCCGACAACGAAATTGGGCGTTGGAGCACGCAGCATTGCGACACGATTGGGCGCTCCTGCTGGACGCCGATGAGGTTGTCACTCCCGAACTACAACGCGAGATCGAGCGAGCCGTGCCCGCTGCCGGAGCCAATCTGGTGGGCTTTCGGATGTGCCGCAAGACGATGTTCATGGGAAGCTGGCTCAAGTACAGCGACGGATTCCCGGTGTGGATCGTGCGGTTGGTGCGTGTGGAACGATTCCGATTTGAGGACTCCGGACATGGGGAAGTCCCCGTTCCGAGGGTCGAAGGCCGCTTGGGAACCCTTTCGTCTCCCTTCCTGCACTATCCATTCAGCAAAGGGCTGAGCGATTGGATCGACCGGCATAATCGGTATGCGCAGCGCGAAGCCGAACGGGAAGTTCGAGACTCGTGCGCATCCCCCTGGCAGGATTTGTGGGGCGGTGATCGCGCACGACGCAGGCAATCCCTGCGTGCTCTCAGCCGCCGTCTGCCCTTTCGGTCGCTGCTGCGGTTTCTCTACCAATATGTGCTGCAAGGCGGGTTTCTGGACGGCCGAGCCGGACTGACGTTTAGTTGGCTGATGGCGGTCTATGAGGGACTGATCGTCCTCAAGCGTCGCGAGCTGGAGCAGCGTCAGGGGGAGAAAACTCCTTGAATCAGCCGAATCGCGGTTGGCTTGACCACTCACGAATCGTGGCATCACTCGTCAGCGTGCGTTCGCGATTCCGGTGTCAGTGATCCGTCCAGTGTGCCGCGCGCTCGGAAACTTGTGCGTAATTCGGCCGAATCGAAAGTTGACGTGTCCGACAGAAGTCAAAGTCGTAGGCACATTCCATGTGCCGTTCACCGAATTCCTCTGCGAATCACGGTATCGCGGACGGCACACGGAGTGTGCCTGCTACTTTTGTCGGACACGTCAA
>JAYTGQ010000762.1:0-10565 GCA_043733345.1 Schlesneria sp. | reverse complement strand
GTTCCGCGATGCCGATGTCTTCGATCTGCTGTCCAGCTATTCCAGCGCCCGCCAGCGTTTTCAGACGGTTGTCCTCGATCCGCCGGCTTTCACCAAGTCCCGCACAAATTTGCAGGATGCAGGACGTGGCTATAAAGAGATTAACCTGCGCGCTCTGCGCCTGCTGGATACGGAAGGAATTCTGGTTACCTGTTCCTGCTCCCATCACTTTAGTGAAGCGATGCTGCTCGAGACCGTAGCCGCGGCGGCGCTGGACGCAGGCCGGAACCTGCGCGTTCTGGAGCGCCGGACACAATCGCAGGATCATCCGATCCTTCTCACCGTCCCTGAAACCCATTACTTGAAGTGCCTCATATTTCAGGCCGTTTAGCTGGACAAGTCTGTTCTTACCTGTTGCTTCCCGGAACGCGGCTGAGTTATCGTGATTCGTGGGTGTAGAGGCTGTAACCTCACGTTCACCAATTCAGCATCTATTTGTTCTGTCGGAGGACACATCGAAATGGACATGAACTTCCGCGTCGAAGTCGCAAGATCCGGTACCAGGATCTTCCAGAATCTTTGCCGCAATTTTCCCCTGCTTTTGATCGCCCTGGTGATTCTATGCTTGCCGCTGCTAGCGCAAGCACCTCATACGGGCGGAGAGGCGAACCTGGTGCTGCCGGATCTGGGGCAAGCTACCTTCCTGGGGGGAATCAACGGCCGCAGTTTATTAATGGGCGGCCTCTTGGTCTGTGCATTTGGTTTGCTTTTTGGCCTGATTACCTATAAGCAGCTCGAAAGCCTTCCGGTTCATTCTTCCATGCTCGAAATCTCTGAGCTGATCTACGAAACCTGCAAGACATACCTACTTACGCAAGGGCGATTTCTGCTGATCCTGGAACTCTTCATCGGAGTCATCATCGTTCTGTATTTCGGAGTCCTCCAGCATTTTGAGCCCATCAAGGTGATCATCATTCTGCTTTTCAGTCTAGTCGGGATCGGCGGCAGTTTTGGCGTGGCCTGGTTCGGCATCCGCGTAAATACGTTCGCAAACTCGCGCACCGCGTTTGCCAGCCTGCGTGGTAAACCATATCCCTGCTATGCGATTCCGTTGAAATCCGGCATGAGCATCGGCATGCTGCTGATCAGCGTGGAACTATTGTTGATGTTGTTCATTCTGCTCTACATTCCTGGTGACTATGCCGGCTCCTGCTTCATCGGCTTCGCCATCGGCGAATCGCTCGGTGCGGCGGCGCTCCGAGTGGCCGGCGGTATCTTCACCAAGATCGCCGACATCGGCGCGGACCTGATGAAGATTGAATTCGGCATCGACGAGGATGACGCTCGCAACCCCGGTGTGATCGCCGACTGCACGGGCGACAACGCGGGGGACTCTGTCGGGCCGACCGCCGACGGGTTCGAAACCTACGGCGTGACGGGGGTGGCGCTGATCTCGTTCATCACGCTGGCGATCAAGGCTCCCGGCGGAGCGGAAGCAGCGACGAACGCGATTCAGGTGCAATTGCTCACCTGGATTTTCGCCCTGCGTGTGTTGATGGTCATCACGTCGCTCGGAGCCTACTGGCTCAATCATCGGTTCTCGACGGCGAAGTACTCCGCCAGCACCAGCATGAATTTTGAGGCACCGCTCGAAGTGTTGGTCTGGCTGACCTCGGCCCTTTCGATTGCTGTGACATACGCCGCATCCTTCTATCTGCTGAAGGATCTCGCGGGCGATGCGACACTGTGGTGGAAACTGGCCACGATCATCAGTTGCGGGACGCTCGCGGGAGCGGTGATTCCCGCGCTCGTGCGGCTCTTCACTTCGACCCACTCGGCCCACGTGCGGGAAGTGGTCGAAGCGTCGAAAGAGGGCGGTGCGTCGCTGAACATTTTGTCGGGACTGATCGCCGGAAATTTTTCGTGCTTCTGGCTCGGCCTGGCGATTGTGGGACTGATGGCGGTCGGAAATGCGTTCGCTTGGATGGGGGCCGAGAACATGATGATCAGCCCGCAAGCGACCTCGGTGTTCGCGTTCGGTCTGATCGCGTTCGGGTTCCTCGGGATGGGACCGGTGACGATCGCCGTTGATTCGTATGGCCCGGTCACCGACAACGCTCAGTCGGTATTTGAACTCTCGATGATCGAGCATTTACCGGGGATCGATGCCGAGATTCAGCGCGACTTCGGCTTCGCGCCGCGGTTCGAGCAAGGCAAACAGTTCTTGGAAGAGAACGATGGCGCGGGCAACACGTTCAAGGCCACGGCCAAGCCCGTGTTGATCGGGACCGCCGTCGTTGGCTCGACCACGCTGGTCTTCTCGATCATCGTGATGTTGACTCAGGGGCTGACGCAGGGACTGGACAATCTGTCGATTCTGCACGCACCGTTTCTGTTCGGGCTGATTTTGGGCGGAGCCGTGATCTACTGGTTCACGGGAGCGTCGATGCAAGCGGTGACGACCGGTGCCTATCGCGCGGTGAAGTACATCAAAGAACACATCAAGCTGGATGACGTGGGCGGCAAAGCTTCGACCGAGGACTCGAAGCGTGTCGTCGAAATCTGCACGCAATACGCTCAGTCGGGGATGATGAACATCTTCCTCACCGTGCTATTCATCACGCTCTCGTTCGCCTGTTTCGAGAACTACTTCTTCATCGGCTACCTCGTCTCGATCGCCGTCTTCGGCCTCTATCAGGCGATCTTCATGGCTAACGCGGGCGGAGCGTGGGACAACGCCAAGAAGATGGTCGAGGTCGAACTCAAGATGAAGGGGACGCCATTGCACGATGCCACGATCGTGGGCGACACCGTCGGCGATCCGTTCAAGGACACGTCGTCCGTCGCGATGAATCCGATCATCAAGTTCAGCACGTTGTTCGGGCTGCTCGCGCTGGAAGTCGCCATGCAGCTCTCGGCCCGCAACCAAGAAGGAGTCCGTCAAACCGCCGCTTGGGTGCTGCTCGCCCTCGCCCTGTTCTTCGTTCACCGCTCGTTCTACGGCATGCGGATCAAGAGCCACGAACACTGAGTCCCCTCGCGGAGACGACTCCCGTTGGGTAAGGGCTGTGCAGAATCAATCTTCGCGAGGTCGCCGGATGACGATCAAGCCCCCAATGGCAGGACGGCACGAACTCTGATCTTTCTACCACACATTTTTCTGCCGCTGCCTCAAAGAACGTGGCAGAAAAATGTGTGGCAGGAAGATGGCTCGGAACAGAGCCTCCGTGACGTGGCAACGCTTTGGAACGACAGGATCATTCCCGAAATTCTCGGACGTAATTGATGCGCCGATTTCAAATGAGGAAACGGGGCGAGCGACGCAACGCCCCGTGCCTCATCCCGTCGGCACCGGCTCGAAGTGTTCCAGGGGATTGCCGCGACCGAGCAACTCGCGCTCGATGGTCGCCTTCAGGTGTCCCGGCGGTGCGGTGAGCCAGCGAACTTCGTCGGACTGAAGGCTCGCGGCGGGATGGCCGTCGAGATACGCGACACGGTTCGACGCGGTACTCGGGACGCGATCGTGCTTCGTCAGGATGCCGATCAGATTGACGGGGTCCGCCGCCGAGATGACGAGTACCTCGTGCGGCGGCGCTTCGTCGCGCAGGTGCCGCAACTGCTTGATCGTGTCGGGCAGCGCGAACTGTTCACCGGCCACTCCGGTAATAAAACGGCCGCCACGGATTTCGCCCCGCGCTTCGAGGCGTCGCAAAACTTGCAGGACTTCAAACCACGGAGGCGTACCGAACTCGCGCGTCAGCAGATCGCGAAAGACGACGCCCCAGCGACGGAGAAGCTGCCAGGCCCAGTCTTCGGCGATGCGTTTGGCGCGATCGCGCGGGTCGGTGGTGGGTGAGGTTGGTGAAGCGATCGGACGGATTGACTTCTCTGAACCGTCCGCTGACGCCGCACCAGTCCCGCGCAGCGACCAACGCCCCAGCGCCGTGCGGGTCGTTCGCGTTCGTTCGGCCCGATGGCGTGATGCCGCTCGGCCGTGAGACTTCTTCTCGGCGATCAATGTCCGCAATCCGGCGAAGCCGTCGGCCGTGATCCAACCGCGCGTGACCAGCTCACCCAGCACATCGTCCAAGTGAGTCGGCAGCATCCGCGTCGCCGCGAGAATGTCCGACGCGAACATCGCCCCGCGCGCCGTCAGCAATTCGATCACCTCGACGGCGGGGCTGCTCAGCCCCTCGGCATCGGGTTGAGGCGCATGGGCCGTCAGCCAGTCGATGTCCTGCCGCAACACAATCGACACTGGCGCGACGCGAGTCAGACTGGCCATCGACCTCGAACGATCCGGATTTCGCACCGGCGGGAACATCCTCCCCCAGCCGACCTCGCCCGTCAGACACAGCTCGTCGAGCCACGCCGCGTCGTATCCCTCCAACCGCGCGGGGAGGAGATCGCGTTCCCACGCCACGGCCGGAATATCTAGGCCCTGCAATTGAGCGATCACCTCAAACAACCCGCTCGTCCCACCGCGCTTCGTCCCCGGCATCAGCCCGTGATGCCGCGCGAGGAACCGGATGAAGACATCGACCGTCACCGGCTCGATCTGTTTGCGCAGTCCCTCCAACGTGAGCCGATGGATCCGCGCGAGCAACCGGCGGTGACACCATTCGAGGGATCGAGTGGTGAGTGTCGAGTGACGAGAGCCAGAGGCATCGCCTTCGCACGGGTCGCGTTCCGTTGCATCATCTGGTTCGGCACTCGGCACTCGCCACTCGTCACTCACCACTTCCGAAAAGCGGCCTCGCAGTACGACACCTTCGCCTTCGAGAGCCTCCAGCGCGGCATCGGTCTGACTGACGGTGAAGCCGAGCCTCGCCGCAGCCGCCTCGCCGGTGATCGGCCCGCAGATTTCGAGCAGCCCGCGCAGCATGGTGACGCGCGCCTCGATCGAGTCCCAGTCGTGACGGACCTCGGGAGGAACGGTGACGAGCGGCGTGAGCGTCGCCTTGGGAAACGCTGCCAGCGCGACGGGAACTCGCTCGGTGGCGGACCAGGCTTCGGCGGCGACATTCGTTTCCGTACCACTCTTTGCGGTCGAGGTTTCGTCTTCTCCTGTCCCCTCGCCCCCCGCCTTGGGGGGGGGAGGGTTAGGGTGAGGGGGACTTTCGAGTGCGGGTTGATGGTTGATTGTCGAGGGTTGATGGGCAGAGAAGAGGCTTTGTTCGGTGTATGGAGTCTGTTCACCACTCGGCCCCCTCACCCTAGCCCTCTCCCCCGAAGACGGGGGCGAGGGGACCACGGTCGCTGCGCGACGCGAGTCCAAGGCAACGGCCGAAGTGGAAACAGTGGTCGCTCGCCCGGCCACCACCAGTTCGTCGAAGAACCCGCGCCACTCGAACCCCTCATCCACGGGCAGCAGCACTCGGCTGAGCAGTGCGTCGTGCAGTTCGTCGGCGTTGCGAATGAGCGGTTGGGCTTCGGCTACGACTTGGCGGATCGCTTCCGGGTCGAGGCGGCCCAAGTCTTGAAGGCCCTCGACCGACAGGGACCGGCGCGTGGCGACCGCGCGCGCGCGGCGCTCGGCCACTTCGCCTCCGTCGAGGAACGCATAGGGGTTCGCGTTCAGAAGTTCGTAACTGAACGGCGACGGTTCGCGCGTGTCGCGCGCCAGGAATTCGATCTCGCCCCGTTCGACTTGGCCCAGCACGCGGATGAGGGCCTCCATGTCGTGAGCTTCGTGCAGGCAATCGTCCATCGTTTGGCGGACGAGCGGATGATCGGGCAGCTCGATGTCACCGACCACGTTCTCCTGGCAGCCGGTCAGTTTCGGAAAGACCGCCGTCAACAGATCCTCGCTGCGGAACCGTTGCAGAGCAGGCGGAACCTTCTGGCCGTGCTTCGACCGAATGACCTGCAAGGCGCGCGTCGCGTTCCAACGCCAACGATTCAGAAAGATCGGCACGATCAGGATCGCCTGCTCGAACATCGCCTGCACATTGCGCGGCGTCAGCATCCCGAACATGCTCTCCAACGGAAAGCTGTGCTGCGGACCGAGTGACAACACGATGCCGTCGTCATCCGCGTTCGCCTGCAACTCGAAATCGAACGACCGGCAGAACCGCTTCCGCATGGCGAGACCCCAAGCCCGCGTGATCCGCGTCCCGAACGGCGCGTGAATCACCAACTGCATCCCGCCGCTCTCATCGAAGAAGCGTTCGAAGACGACGCGCCGCATCGTCGGCAGCAGCCCGATGGCCGCCTTCTGCGCGCGGGCGTAATCGACCACTTGCCGCGCCGCATCGGTGCTGACGTGCGTTTCCACGGCCAGCCAGTCTTCGACGGAAAGTGACTCGTGCGAAACTGGCTCGCAACAACCTCCTGTGAGCGGCACGGCGCTAGCCGCCGGTGATTGCGAAGAACCGGCGGCTAGCGCCGTGCCGCTCACAGTTTCGCCTGTTTGGTTTGGGACGTTACTTTGAACCCGTGACTTGGGATTCGCGCCGTTTGAACTGCCCGCATCGACCGGTCCCGTCGGCGGAGCGACGGGACTACTGTAGTCGTGTCGCTCTGCCGACACGACGGCTTGTGTGACTCGCTCTGATTCCAGTTCGTCGGCGAAAGACAATCGCCGTTCCAGTTCCTCTCTCAATAAAGAAACCTCTTCGGACAACTCGAACGTCCGGCCGGGAGCCTCACCGCGCCAGAACGGGATCGTGGGCGGAGCCCCGTGAGCGTCCGTCACGAACAGATCGCCGCCACGCAGGTACCGGATGCGCCACGAGGTGTTGCCCAACAGAAAGATGTCGCCCGACTGACTCTCGGTACCGAAGTCTTCATCGACCGAGCCGACCACGGTGTGATCCTCTTCCGTCACGACGCGGATCGCGAAGACTTCGGGGATCGCTCCGGCGTTACTAATCGCGGCGATCCTCGCGCCGGGCCGTGCTCGCAACCGGCGGCCGACCTGATCGTGATGCAGGTAGACGCGGCTGCGACCGGACGAACTCGTGATCCCCTCGCTCAGCATCTGCACGATGAGATCGAAGTCCGCGCGAGGCAGGTCGCGATACGGAGCCGCTCGACGACAGACGGCGAACAGTTCGTCGCTGCTCCAGTCCTCGCACGCGACCGCCGCGACGATCTGTTGGGCGAGGACATCGAGAGGCGCGACAGGGATCGGCACGATGTCGAGCCGCCCGTGACGGATCGCGCGCGTGATAGCCATGCACTCGATCAATTCATCGCGAGTCAAAGCGAACATCCGCCCCTTCGGCACCAGCCCCAGCGCGTGCCCCGACCGGCCAACCCGCTGCAAAAACGTGGCGATGTTCCGCGACGAGCCGATTTGAATCACGAGGTCGATGTAGCCGATGTCCAATCCCATTTCGAGCGACGCCGTCGCCACGACCGCCTTCAACTGCCCGGACTTCAACCGCTGCTCGGTGTCATGCCGCAGCTCGGCCGCGAGCGAACCGTGATGGCTGGTGATCGCCTCCTCACCCAGCAACTCGCTCAACTGATGAGTCAACCGCTCCGCCAACCGCCGCGTGTTGACAAAAATCAGCGTCGCCCGGTGCCCGTTCACCAACTCGACGATCCGCTCGTTGATCTCGGCCCACTGCTCGTGCATGCAGACCGCCCCGAGTTCGCTCGGCGGCACCTCAATCCCCAGATCAAGCTGCCGTTGGAAGCCGATGTCGATGATGACGGGCAGGGGAGGGGTTGAAGGTTGAGGGTCGAGGGTTGAGGGTAAGACTCCGTCCGCAGTCTCTTGCCTTGTCCCCTCGCCCCGGCTCTGCGGGGAGAGGGTTAGGGTGAGGGGTTCTTCTTGGCTTTCTGCCTTTGGCCTTGTCCCCTCGCCCCCCGCCTTGGGGGGGAGTGGTTAGGGTGAGGGGGGCTTTCGATGAGGGGTTGAGTGTCGATTGCTGACGATTGCTCGTCGAACGATAGACTTCGCTCGAAGAACTCCGGAAACAGAGTCGGTTCATCACTCGGCCCCCTCACCCTAACCCTCTCCCCAGAAGACGGAGGAGAGGGGACCAGAGTCGCCGTCGCTGCACGACGCGATTCAGGATCCGTCTGCCCCTCAACCCTCAACCCTCGACCATCAACCCCCACCAAAAACCGCGCGATCTCCTCAATCGGCCGCTGTGTCGCCGAGAGGCCGATCCGTTGCAGGCGCTGCGGGCAGAGGGCGGCGAGGCGTTCCAGCGTCAGGGCCAGGTGCGAGCCGCGCTTGTCCCGCACGAGGGCGTGGATTTCGTCGATGATTACCGTCTCGACCGTCTTCAGTTTCTCGCGCGCCTTCGGGCTGGTGAGCATCAGATAGAGCGACTCGGGCGTCGTCACTAGAATCTGTGGAGGCCGCCTGACAATCGCCGCCCGCTTCGTCGCCGAAGTGTCTCCCGTCCGCAGCCCCACCCGAATCGGAGGGATCTCCAACCCCAGCTCAGCCGCCACGGCCAGGATCTCGGCCAGCGGCACTTCCAGATTGCGGTGCATGTCGTTCGACAACGCCCGCAGTGGCGAGACATAGACCACGCGAATCTCGTCGGTCAACTCGTTCCGCAGGGCCAATCGCAGCAGCCGGTCGATCGCCGCGAGAAACGCCGTCAACGTCTTCCCGCTCCCCGTCGGCGCGGCAATCAACACGTCCCGCCCCGCCACCAGATCAGGCCACCCCAATTCCTGAGGCTCCGTCGGCGCAGCAAACTGCCCCCGAAACCACTGCTGAATCACCGGATGAAATAGTTCGAGAGACATGGTCGCACAGGTGGCCAGAAAAACAGTGAGTCATCACGAAGGCAGGGGTCAGGCACCGCAGATTTCAGATTTGGCGGGATGCGAGCTTCCAATGCAAACCAATCGTCCCTCCACCAAATCTGAAATCTGCGGTGCCTGCCCCCAAACCGATTACGCGACAGTCACGATTCATGCAGTCCAAGACTTCTCGCTGCATTCGCCAAACCCGCACGGAATGCTCCTCCTTGAGGTTCGTCGAACCGCAGTCGCGTCCGACGAAGTGAGTCTCGCACGGCACTCTCGCTGAGATCACCGAGCCGTTCCGCAATCTCAAGATGAGTCCACTTCAACGACCCGTGAGTCAGCCAAATCACGGCGTGTCGAGCCCAATTGCCATGTCGGCCGCGCTGACGAATCTGTTCGATCGGAACATCGAACTCGACGGCGACCGCACGCACGAGTCTGTCAAACAGCGTGGGGTCAGGCACCGCAGATTTCAGATTTGGCGGAACGAGACTCTGCTCTTGGTGACGACAACTTCCCGCCAAATCTGAAATCTGCGGTGCCTGACCCCTGACCGTGTAACGCCTCACAAACTCAGCCGATCCCAAGAGACCGTCTTCCGTCACGTCTGCCAACGGACTCGGCAGCCGCGTGTTCGATCCCTCTTCCACGAATCGGCGATAGGCAATTCGAGCCGCCCCTTCGCGCGACGAGACCTCACCCAGAACCGTCCGCCAGTCGAGCCATCCGGGTGCGCCGTTGGGGTTGAGGTAGTACCGATAACTGCACCAGCGGTATTGGCCCGGTTGAGGATCAAGTCCGGCTCGATGCGGGTTGAGATGCAAGTAACGACTGAGCACTCGCGCATGAGTCTCGTACTCGACGAGCACCGCGCCGAACCGACCTTGAAACAACGGGCCGGTTCGTGCATGCCGCCGGTTGAAGAGCGTGACGAATCCGGACTCGAAGGCGTGCATCCCTTCGGACAGATTCGGCTGCGGTGTGCGCAGAAAGATGTGAAAGTGATTGTCGAGCAGCGCGTAGGCGAAGACGCGCCAGCCGCAGCGGGTGGCCTGACGGTCGAAGAGTCGCCACCAGTCTTGCCGGTCTTCGTCGTTGAGCACGATGTTGCGCCGCTCCAACCCGCGTTGAGTGACGTGGTAGACGCCATCCGCAATGTTGAGCCGGGGTTGTCGCGGCATCGCCAGTTCCAATTTCGGAGGTTATGAAGACAGGGGTCAGGCACCGCAGATTTCAGATTTGGCGGAAACCGAATCCCTAAGACAAGCCAACCACCCCTCCGCCAAATCTGAAATCTGCGGTGCCTGACCCCAAAATCGTCGCACTCCAGAGGGGAAGCATCACCCGGCGGGTGGTCGGGTTCGAGGGTGCCATCATGCGGTCCGCCACGTCCCAAGTAGCTCAATCAAAAATCGCCGTCCTTCGTGATCCAAGTCACCATCAAGTGAGAAAGTCATGCTCCGGACACGAATTTGCCCAATGAGAACATCGAGCGGATGGTCGAGGCGTTTCGGATAGACGAGTACAGCCTCACGGCAATCTTTGAGGGTCGCATAAGTCACGGCCTGAGCGATGTCAGCCGGCGACGGCTTGTCGGGAATCTTGTATTTGGTATCGACGACGCACAGCGGCCGCATGGTCGCGGTGTCGCAAATCACAATGTCGATTACGAATTTCAGATCGCCTGCGTCGCCGACCTGGACTCGCTGTTGCGGCTGGCAGGTGTATTTCGCGTCGATGTTTGCACTGAGCCATTCAGCAACAAACAGTTCAAAGAGATGGCTCATGTTCACAACAAACGGCAACATCTGGTGTTGCCCGATCTCGTGAGACGGCCCAACGTTTTCGAGAATCAATCGGCACAA
>JAYTGQ010000761.1:0-3979 GCA_043733345.1 Schlesneria sp. | reverse complement strand
CACGGCTCAAAACCACCAAATCCTACCCCCATGTTCCTCCCCCACGAGAGTCCCCGAACGGGTACGGACAAACTACGTTGAAACAGGCGATGGCCCTGTGTCGGGGCCAGCGTTGCTTCCTCTTGCCGGAGTCGCCCCGTACAGTGCCTGCGCGGAGCGGGCCGAGCGGCCGCGGCGAGGTTGCCTTGTGTGATCTCGCCGAGGAAAGTCCGGGCTTCACAGGACACGGTGGTGGGTAACGCCCACCGTTCGCAAGGACCGGGACAGTGCCACAGAAAACAAACCGCCGACCGCGCGCGTTGGCTTGCCAGCGCGTGGCGAGGTAAGGGTGAAACGGTGCGGTAAGAGCGCACCAGCGAATCGGGTGACCGATCGGCTAGGTAAACCCCGCCGGAAGCAAGGCCAAGCAGGACGCAGTTCGATCAAGTCGCAAGACGCGATCGGCGCGAGGCGGTTCGTCTCGTGATGACGTCCGGGTAGGTTGCCAGAGCTGGCGAGCAATCGTCGGCCTAGAGAAATGGCCGCTCACGACAGAACCCGGCTTACAGGCCCGCTCCGCATTTCTTTCGCCTGTTGAACCTCGCGCGGTCAGTGATGAGACCTCTGAGCGGGGCGGCGTAAGCCCCCCGGTTCTTGGGCGTAAGCCCGCTGTGGAAGAACCGGGGGGGGCTTACGCCGCCTCGCTCGGAAACCTCTCACGTTGTGCCGCGTGAGGCATAAACCAAGCTTTTCCAAAAATACAGACGGGCAAGAGTGCCTGTCCTACACACTTTCCATCAGTCTGCTACGCGGCTCGACGCACGGCCGGGGCCGTCTCGC
Organism: Schlesneria sp.; assembly: GCA_043733345.1. GTDB lineage: Bacteria > Planctomycetota > Planctomycetia > Planctomycetales > Planctomycetaceae > Schlesneria. Next base: position 3,160 of record JAYTGQ010000761.1, on the reverse strand, counting down.
GCAGATCGACCATTGTGTGAATGTTGCCCAGCACGGGTTGAGACTCGAACCGGCCGTCCTGTTTGTCGAGCCGCAGCATCACGCTGCTCGTGGGACAGAGCATGGTCGAGATCACCTTGCCGCTCACTTCAGACATCGGCACCGCAGTGACTTTGAATCGTTGCAGGATCGTCGGCAACACAGTCTTCAAAATGAGCATCGCCAGCGGTGCGCCGAGGCACATGCGCGGACCGGCTCCAAACGGCAGGTACTGGTACGGCGACGGGTTGATCTGCAACCACCGCGTCGGCAAAAAGGCATCTGGATCGACGTACAGATCGGACGAGTGATGCGTCATGAACTGGCTGAACACGATCCCCGAACCGGCGTTCAGCGCGAATGGCCCGAGTTGCGTCGGCACCGCTGCGATGCGTTGCGAGTACGACGAAGCTGGCAGGACGCGCATGCTCTCCTTGACCGTCCGCTCCATGCAGGGGATGCGTTCGACCTGTTCGATTGAGGGGAAGCCACCGTCGAGCTGCAACTTCAGTTCGTGATGCAATTCGCTCATCGCACTCGGGTGTTGTGCCAGCAGGAACAGCGTCCATGTCAGCGAGTGGGCTGTCGTGAGATGGGCCGCCGCGAAGATCAACGCCGCTTGGCCAACCATTTCATCATCCGAGATGCCCCCCTCGGCGTCGTGAGCCTTGATGAGGAGCGACAGTGCGTCGCTTCCCGTCGGGTTCTGCTTGCGCTGGTCGATCATCTCCTTGATCTCGCCTTCCAACTCACCGGCGAAGTCCAGCAACTCGGTGTAGCGGCGAGCCATCTCGGGATCGGCGACGAATGCTCCCATTCCCAACTCGTGGTTCATGTGAACCCAGTGGTCGGTCATGCGGCCGATGCGATACGCCATCTCGGCGCTCTCGACTCCAAACAGAATGGAACTCGTCAGCCGCAGCATGAACTCGGTCATGTCGCGCGAGATGTCGCGTTCGGTCCCCGGTCGCCAGTCATCGACCATTTGCTGAGACAGCGTGCGAATCGTGGGGACGTAGCTCAGGATCGCTTTCTTGATGAACGCATCCATGACTAGCCGACGGTGCCGTTTGTGTTGCTCGCCATTCATGCTGAGCAACCCGGAACTGAGCCGCCTTTGCGGCGAGTTGCGCGAGCCACGCAGGGCGAAGAACCGCGAATGAAACTCCGCGCCGTTGCTGAGAACCTGATGATTGGACTCCGCCCCGAACGCGAAGTAGATCCGCGTCCCGCCTTCCTCCAACGCACAGACGTTGCCATGCTCTGCCCGCAACTTCTTCATGCAGGCGAGGGGATCATCGGGAAAATCGAGCAGCCGCCCGTGTGTCACCGGCGGGCGTGAAGCGCCACTGCCCGTGGCTTCGTTTTCATCCGAGAGTGAAGCGAGCGCGAGGTGGGGCGTGGTCATGTCGGCCGGTCTATCGCGTCCTGCGAAAAGTGAGAGTCCGTTCTCAACCGTATCAGCGAGGCGGGCTTCTATCACGAAACCACCTCGCACCGCCAGCGAAACTCGGTCATTCGAGAGATGTTCACCACAGTGCGGGATTGACTGCCTGTTGAAAAACGTAGGGTAAGCCTCTGGCTTGCCACTTTTTCAACTGATTTCACGGCCAAGCGAGACGCTTACCCTACGTTTTTCAACAGGCTGCTACGCTACGAAATGGCGCGGAACCGCCACCAGCCAAGCGTGATGAACAGCACCGCAAAGGCGACGAGCATCGCGCAGCAGGTCAGCACTTGTGGCGCATCGACGTGACTTTGTGTCAACACGCCATCAAACGCGCGCAGCGCCCACCCGTGCGGCGTGAAGAGGCTGATTCGCTTCATCAGTGGCGGAAACATCTCGCGCGGGAAGAAGCAGCCACTCAGACCGCTCATCACCAAGATCAGCGTCGTGCCGTAGGACGAGACCTGCTGATCGGTCTGCACGAGGGTGGCGAGCAACAATCCCAGCGAGGTCGCTGCCAACGAAGTACAGAGAATGACCGGGATCAAGTACACCGGTTCCGGTCCCCACGACATGCCGAACAGCAATCGACCGCAGACGAACAACAACAGACACTGCGCGACCGACGTGAGGAAGTACGGCACCGTTTTGCCGATCAAGACCGAACCGGTCCCGATCGGAGCGAGCAGCAGCCGTTTCAGAGTGCCGTTGTCCCGCTCACTGATGAACGACCGCGCCATCACGCTGATGAGAAAGAACGCGAACATCACGGTGAAGCCGGGAACGATCCACAAGTAAGCGGTACTCGAACTCTTCGCGCCTGTTTTCGCAGGGCTTGCGGCGAGCGGCTGCGCGTCCGGATCGGTCTCGTCGTTCGAGCGGTCTCGCAGCCACGAGCGCGTCACCGGGTTCTTGCGAGCGGCGACAGGAGCCACGACTTTGATGACCTGCGAGAACAGGACTCCTTCCAGCAATCGCCCCAGTCCGAGTGCCGCCGGACGACTCTCGAACGACAGGTCGAGCGAGGCTGGTCCTGCCGCCAAGGGGCCGCGATCCGAGTTCACGATGTCCGAGATCCGCAGCGCGTCGGCTCGCTCTTGAAACTCCGGCCCGATCGTGACGAGCAACGACACCTCGCCGCGTTTGAGAACCGAACGACCTTCTTCCACAGAAGTCATACGTGCGACGAGCAGCTCGCCATGCTGTTCCAGGCGGGTCAGCAACTCACGCGACAGATCCGTCTCACAGCGATCCACGGCGGCGACCTTGAAGCGTTGGTTGTTCTCATCGCGCGTCAGGAACTGACCGGTCGTCATCCCGACGATCGAGATGAACAGCAGCGGCAGTACCAGCAACAACACCACGGCCCGCTTGTCTTTGACGAGCAGTAACAGGTCTTTGCGAGCGATGTACCAAGCGGTCATGACGCGGTGGCCTTCGAGCGGTGTTGGAAGCCGTTGAGCACGCGAGTACGAAGTCCGGCTTTTCTTAAAGCCGGACTTCTTTGTGGGGCGGACTTCTTTGTGGGGCGCGTGATCTCGGTGAGAAGTCCGGCTAACAAAACTAAGGAATTGGCACGCAATAACTTCCCGGTTTGACGCTGTGGTTCTGTGAGCGGCAAGGCGCTAGCCGCCGGTAGTTCCAACTCACCGGCGGCTAGCAGCCTGTTGAAAAAGGGAATAGAAGCCTGAAGCG
>JAYTGQ010000760.1:0-3981 GCA_043733345.1 Schlesneria sp. | reverse complement strand
CTAATCGGCCCCAACCGAGACCGCCCCCGCGACCGCTTCACCAAAAGACCAACCAAAATCCGCCTGCCTCAGTTACACGGACAGGCTCCTAGAAACGCCAGATATCTTCCGGAAGCATGACCGAAGCACTCGACCAATGTGGTCGATCGTGAAAGATAGACGCTGGCAATGGCGTGAATCATGGCCGCGTTGACGAGGGGTGCCAAAAAGAGAGCGAAGAAGATTGTTCCGATTCCACCAACCAGCAAGCCCGTTTGGCGATCGCCTCCCACAATCAAGCTGTATTGCACCAAACCCAAGATGGCCTGAAACGGGATGATCGTTGTGGCCACGATGCCGAACAGTAAGCCAAAGTGATTCCGCAACAGGCTGATCGACTGATCGAGAATCCCACCGACTCCAAGCTGCTTGATTTGGTACTGCATGTGAATGACCCTTGGCTTGTGAAATGGTGCGACGATCTGAAACGGTGAGGACGGCCAGAACGGCCCTCCGAAACGCGGTGGGAGTATGCCGTGAGTCTTGGACTGTTGCCAAGGCGAGCGGTAGAAGTTGTCATCCCGGCCATTGAAGCCTGACGCGCAAGCGAAGATTCGGATGTCGAACGTCCTTCGCTATGCGCATCAGCCTTCGACTTCGCTTGCGCGTCAGGCTTCGATAGGGACGCTTTTTCTTGCCGTTCCCCCAAGCAAGGCCATGTCTTACCGGCGCGGTTTGATCTCGGCCTGCTCCGACAGCGCCTCATAGAACTGCTTCACAAGGGATTCGTATTTCGGGAGCATCCGCTCGCCGTAGGTGTTGAGCAATTGATCTCGTAAGTGTGGCGGCAAGTGGCCCCAGACATCGATCTCCAACTTTTTTTTGCGGGCGGCTTCGGCGGCCGCCTTACGCTCGGAGTCGGTTCGCTCGTCCGAGTCTTCCGCGTCTTTGCGGTCTCGCCCGCCTTGATCTGTGCCGTTTCCTTGTGCCTGTTGTTTTGGAGTCCCTCCCTGCGGCTGGCCCTTGCCACCGCGACCACTGGCACGTTGCTGGCGACTGCTTCCACCACCGCCCGACTTGGACGAACCACCACCGGAACTGCCGCCGCCCCCGCCCCCCCCACCATTGGGCGGCGGATTCTGAAGCTGCTTGATGAGTTCATCGAGATCACGGATGACCTGCTCCTGAATCTGGGTCGTCTCATCGCCCGTCACTTTGCCCCCGAGTTTCTCACTCGCCGAACGCATGCCCTTGGCGACGCGGTCGAACTTGTTCTCTTCTTCCTGCTTTGGCTTGGCGGAGTCTTCCTCGATCTCCGTGAACAATTCTTTTGAAAGCTTGTCGAGCAGCGACGGCTCTTTCGGCGGATCGGCTGTCTGCTTGGTCTCGTCTCTTGGCGCGTCGTCATCGGCGCGCGAGGCCACTGGTAACGAGATCGAGAGCAAACTGACAAGCATCGCGAAGCAGAGGGCCAAACACGGTCTGTAGGATGGGCACTCCTGCCCGTCCGTTATTGACGAAACGCAAAACCAAACCGGACGGGCAGGAGTGCCCATCCTACAGAAGCAATTCGACTTCATTCGTCCTTCTCCTTTCGAGGCTGCTCGTCCTCGGCCTTTGATTTGAGATCGTCATCCTTGTCCGGTCGGCTTTGCAGAATCTTGACGATCATGTTCCGAGTCAACTCGGCCAATTCGTCCTGTTCGAGGGCGAGTTGATCCAATTCCACCGCCGCATCCGAGGACAACTTGCCGTCCTTGTCGCGCAGCCCGTTCAGCAGTTGGGTTCGTTCGAGATACTCCTCTTGCAGCAGCTTGATCATTTTCAGTTGGGCGATCTGCGGGAGAGATTCACCGGGAGGGCCGGCTTGCTCCGGCTTCGGCTTTTCATCGTCGGGCTGCTGCTCGGGAGGTTTTGGTTGTTGCTGCGCGTTGGCCGGACCGGGCTTCTCATCCTGTTTAAGGACGGCGAGCAGACTTTCGATTTTCTTGGCGGCATCCCGTTCGAGGGCCTGCGTCGAAGCCTCGGTTTGCTTTTCGCCGAGTCGATCGGCGGCGAGCTTCAAGCTGCGTGACGTGCGTCGCAGGACGAGTGAGAAAACCTCGGCCAGGGTCAGCGCCTGCTCCATCCGCGCGGCTTCCGTCTGCAACGCCCGTTCGGTCTCGGCAAGATCGCGCAGGGTTTTGAGTTGGCCCCGGCTGAGGCTCCCCTGCGCCAGACGTTCGGCCTCCAAGCGTTCCGTCTCGGTGATGACGGCCTGCTGCCGCGCAAGCAGCCCCTTCAGCTCGTCCTCAATCTTTTCGAGCTGCTCGACCGCCAGCCGTTCCTGCGCGATCCGCTTCTCCAGTGCGAGGTCTCGCTCGACCTGTTCGAGGTCATCGACCACCTCCTGCATTCCGTCAGCGGCGGCATCGGCCTGATCGGGGTCTTGCAGTTGCTCGTTGATTTTGTCGAGCCGTTCCTGCGCGCGGGCCGCCGCGTCGGCGGGCTGATGCAGTTGCAGCCGCTCCAGTTTGCGTTCGGCCTGCGCCAGCTTCTCACCCAGTTTCTGTTGTTTCTGTCGCAGTTGTTCGAGTTGCTCGCGACGCTCGGCCGAGTCGGGCTGGCCCACCGCCTGTTGCGTCTGCTCCATCAAGTCGGTCTGTTCCTTGCGGAGCGTCTCGAACTCCTGCTGCGCCTGCTCGACCTGTTTGACGAGCAACTCGATGTCGTCGGTCGGTTCGCGTTTGAGTTGCCGCTCCAAATCTTGGAGGTCTTTCAATGCCTGCTGCTGCGCTTGCGAGGCGGCACCCATTTTGTTGTCGGCGATGTCGGACGCCGCCTCGCGCAGCTTGCCCGCTGTGCCGTCGTTCGTCAGTTCATCGCGCGCCTCTTCAAACCGCTCGGCCGCATCGGGATCGCGCGGCTTGAGGCTGCCCGCCGTCTGATCGAGTTGCTTGCGAAACTGCTCGACCTGCTCGGCCAGCTTCCGCTGTTTCGCCGCCAGTTTTCCAAGATCGGCCTTCTCTTGTGGAGAGAGTTCCGATGCAGACTTGGTCAACGTCTGTTGCCCGAGTTCCGCCGACTCCTGCTGCACCTGTTCCTGTTCGGCGATGACGGCCTTCAACTCGCGAGACACGTCGCGCCGATCGCGCCACTCGGCCAGCAAGTCCTGCAACTCTTGCAGCGTCTCGACTGCCTGCTGCTGCCGTGTTTGAGCCTCCTTCAACGACGAGGCCAAGGCCGGTGACTTGGCAGGCGAAGAGGAAGCCAAAGGATTTTCGGCTGTCGGCTTGTCGGCTGTCGGCTTGTCGGCTGTCGGCTTCTCAGCAGAAGACTTGTCTGCTGATGGCTGATCGGCTGACGGCTGACGGCTGTCTCCCTTTTGCTTCTCCTTCGTCTCCCCATCCGCCTCCTTCGCAGCGCGGGTCAGCGCCCGTTCGATCTCGGGGAACTGATCGCGTCCGAGGCGTGCCAACTCCTCCACGACGCGGTCGAGGCGGCGTTGCGTCTCCACATCGTCGAGCTTGTTCGCCTGAAACTCCTCTTGGAGCTGACGAGCCTGTGACTGCACGCCGTCGGTCGGATGAGTCAGCCTCGACGCGGCCTGCCGTTGGTCCAACTCGATCCGCTGCAACTGGTCGATGTCCTGAGGACGCAGTTCGCCCGCCGTGTCGAGTTGAGTTTGCAGTTCGTTCGTCTGCTGTCTGGCTCGCTGTTGCAGTGCCGCCGCGAGTTGAAGGTCTTCGAGCAGTTCGCCGACTCGCCCCGCCAGTTCCTTTTGCTTGTCCTCTTTCGAGACGATCAAGATCGTGCGTGGTGTGCTGCGACCGATGTGGCCTTCGGGCGTGAGGTCGTAGTCGTCGGTCGCTTCGGCTCGAAACACGATGCGACTGCCGGGCGGAAGCTCCAGTTCGGCGAGCTTCCACACGTACTCGGGTTTGAGCGTGGTCGCGGGCGGCGCGCCTGCGACAGCCTGGCCGCTTTCTCCTTCAGCTTGTGAAGAAGCAGTCGCAGGCGCGC
>JAYTGQ010000759.1:0-1274 GCA_043733345.1 Schlesneria sp. | reverse complement strand
CATGCGGCCTCGGGTGGAAAGAGTTCGTTGGCTTGGTCGTGGTCGAAGGTGCGATTGTTAATCGCACCAACTGCCTGATTGTCTGCTTGTGTGGTGGTGCGATGGTGCGATGGTGCGACTCCCCCATAAGGGAGTCCGTCGCACCAGGCACACCACTGGTGCGACTGCCGGGATTAGTCGCACCAGTCGCACCAGTCGCACCAGTCGCACCAGTCGCACCATCGCTGTCAGGCGGTGTATTTGGTCGAAAACCGTCCTCTTGGCGGGTGTGTTTTTTTACTCGGCAGGGGACGATCAGCCCGTCGTCCAGCAGCTTGCGATTGGCGGTCGAGTATCGGGAGACCGCCATCCCGGCCTGAGCGGCGACGGATCTGAGTGTGTCCCCCTCGGATTGCGACCGATAGACCTTCAATAGCTTCTCGGCATCGGCTGCAATCCGCTTCTCGGTCTTCAACTCTTCGCGCGTCATCTTCACTGTCTCGCGCTGGCCAATGCTCTCTGCCACGGCTGACGATGCCCCTTGGACGGTGACTTCCCAGCGTCGGCCGCCTTGGTCGGATCGGCTACCCTCTTCGATGTCCACAGCCCAACAGCCGGAGTGCCCCGCCGATCCGCCGACGTTGAGCCAGAGCTTGTGTGAACCAGCCCGCTCGGGATCGTAGAGTTCGCGTCGGCCGATCAAGAGCCACTGCCGCGCCCATTCTTGGAAGCCCGACCATGCGATTGACTCCAGTTCAGGGATGGCGAACGGATCGTTGATCGACTTCTTGTTGTGGTGAATGATGATGATGGTCGAGCCGGTCGCGTGGCCGATGTCGGTCAGTTCGCGGAGCTTCTTGCCCACGATGAACAGATTGCCCGCATCGTCCCCCAGGTCGAGACACAGGTAGGCCGGGTCGATGACCAGAACTTCCAAACCATTGTTCGTGATGAATCGCTCAAGTTCCCGCTTCGTCTGCGGCTGGCCCAATCGCGGCAGATCGAACGAGCAGATCGCATTCGTGTAGTCGGCCAAGTTGATCCAAGGCTTGCTGCGTGCGATTCGCCGCATCGTCTCTTGCGTTGTGGCGTCTCCTGATTCGCCGGTCATCATCGCGACACGAACGGCCCTCGGTGTCCAGAACTGGCCAAGGAATTGACTGCCCGATGCGAGTGACAACGTGAGGTCGCAGGCTCGAATGGCACTGTCGTGGCTGTAACTGGTGTTACGCTTTGGCGTTACCGGATTCGAGTTGTTTCTTCAGGACGTGGCGGGGTTGCTGCATGAGCTTGTC